>PIVS01000109.1 GCA_003353855.1 Desulfobacteraceae bacterium | reverse complement strand
GGGATCAATATGCAGAAGTGGTGATCAATCAGCTTTATAAACACACCAATATGCAGACAAGCTTTGGCATCATTTTTCTTGCTGTGGTAAACGACCGGCCGGAACTGCTGACCCTAAAAGAGATACTCAATCATTTTATTGTCCATAGGAAAAATGTTATTATCCGGCGCACCCGATTTGAGCTTCGCAAGGCAGAAGAGCGGGCCCATATTCTGGAAGGGTTGAAGATCGCCCTGGACAACCTGGATCGTGTGGTGGCATTGATCCGTGCATCTAAATCTCCTGAAGAGGCGAGGAACGGCCTGATCGAGACCTTCACCCTGACGGTCATTCAGGCCCAGGCCATTCTGGACATGCGGCTCCAGCGGCTCACCGGGTTGGAACGGGAAAAAATTCTTACGGAATATGATGGATTGCTCAAGGATATTGCCTGGTATAATGAAATTTTGTCAAGCGAGACAGTGGTTAAAGGGCTGATCAAGGATGAATTGACGGAATTGGAAGAAGAATTTGGTGATCCGCGTCGTACAGTTATTGTGGAAAGTACGTCAACCATCGGCATTGAAGACCTGATTGCCCAGGAGGACATGGTGGTGACAGTGAGCCGCACCGGGTATATCAAACGAAATCCCGTCACTCTTTATGCCAGCCAGCACCGGGGCGGCAAGGGCAAGACTGCCATGGGAACAAAGACAGATGATTTTGTCGAGCATCTGTTTGTGGCCTCCACCCACGCCACCTTCTTGTTCATTACCAATTTTGGAAAGGTTTACCAGTCAAAGGTTTATGAGTTGCCCATGGCAGGTCGCTCAAGTCTTGGAAAGGCCATTGTCAATCTCTTGAATTTTGATGAAGGGGAAAAACTGGCAACGGTTTTGACCGTGGATGAGTTTGTGGCGGACAAGTATGTGGTCATGTGCACCAAAAAGGGCCGGGTCAAGAAAACAGATCTCATGGCCTATTCCAGGCCCAGGTCCGGTGGTCTTATCGGTGTTAAACTGGCCGAGGGTGACGAACTCATAGCAGCTAGGATTACCGATGGGAACATGAATATTTTCCTGGGGTCTGAAGGGGGCAAGGTGATCCGTTTTAATGAAGCCGATGTAAGGGCCACGGCCAGGGGTTCCATGGGCGTCCGGGGTATGCGGATCGATGAGGGGACCCGTGTGGTGGGCATGGAAGTGTTGGAAGAGCAGGAAACCCTGTTGACGGTTACTGAAAATGGATATGGTAAACGATCCAGTGTTGAAGAATACAGAACCCAGACCCGGGGCGGGAAAGGGGTGTTTTCCATCAAGACCTCCAAGCGGAATGGTCAGATGGTCTCCCTGGCTTTGGTGGGTGATAATGATGAACTTATGATGGTGACTGACAAGGGAAAACTCATTCGAACCGCCATTGACGGAATTAATGTTATTTCCAGAAATACCCAGGGTGTTAAATTAATCAACCTGGCACCCAAAGAAGCCCTGATCGGTATTGCCCGACTCCCGGAAGGTGAAGAAGTTGAGGAAGAGGGAGAAGTTGAGGAAGAGGGAGAAGAAGGCGGCGGAGAAGAGAATGAAAATATAGACCTATCCGATGAAATAGAAGAGAATGAAGACCAAGGAGATAAGGGAGAATAGGGGAGAAGGGCATAGGAAAAGGCTGCGGGAAAAGTTTTTTGCCAGCGGCCTTTCCGGGTTCCATGACTATGAAGTGATTGAATTGCTTCTCTCCCTAAATAGGCCGAGAAAAGATTGCAAACCCAGCGCCAAACTTTTGATGAAACGGTTTAAAACCTTTCAGGGGGTGCTGGAGGCAAGGCGGGAAGATCTTTGCCTTCTGGAAGGGGTCGGGAAGGCAAGCAGCCTGGGGATTCTGCTGGTAAAGGCAGTGGCCGAACGTTACCGTACAGCCAGAATACTTTCCAGGGATGTGGTGAAGAATTCAGAAGATTTAATGGATTACCTGAACCAGATCATTGGATACAAGGCAAAGGAACATTTTGTCGGAATTTTTCTGGATGCTAAAAATCGGGTGTTAGCCTCTGAAATTTTATTTTCCGGGAGTCTGACCTCAAGTTCGGTATATCCCAGGGAGGTGATTATTCATGCCCTTGCCCACCACGCAGCTGCCGTGATTTTTGCCCACAACCATCCGTCAGGTGATATTTCCCCCTCCAAAAGTGATCTTCAGATTACAAGAAAACTGTGTTTTGCCTTAGGCAGTGTAGGAATCATGGTGCACGAACATATAATCACCGGAACCCAAGGTTTTTTCAGTTTTGCGGCAAAGGGACTGATATCAAAAATTAATAGTGAGTTTGACCAAATCAATGAGCAAATCAGTGAACAAGACAATGAATAAAGATCAAGAGGTCCCCGAATGTTTTGGCAACCTGGAAAAAGTATTTCCCATGGGGGAGAAAGGGCTTCGTCAGACACCCGATGATTGTTTTTTCCATTGTCCTGTTAAGACCAGATGCCTGCGGCAGGCAATTGCCACCAAAGCGGGGACAAAGGTTGAAGAAGAAATTGTTGAACGGAGTGACAAGGCCGGCGCCTTGAATTTTTTTGAACGCTGGTCCCGTAAAAAGCAGATTCACAAGAGGAAAAACGAAAAATAGCCAGTCTCCGGTCAGGAGAGTTGGGGAGGCATCAATGAAATCCGTTAGAGATATCGACGTCCAGGGTAAAAAAGTGTTTGTCAGGGTGGATTATAATCTGCCAATGGATGACAAATGCAATATCACAGATGATAACAGGATTCGGGCAACCCTTGACCTTATTGAATATTTGTATGTCCATAAAGCTAAGATCATTCTGGCATCCCATCTGGGAAGGCCCGATGGGGTTAAGGATAAAAAATTTAGCCTGCTGCCGGCTGCCCGGCACCTGGCCAAAATTTTGGAGCGCCAGGTTTTGTTTGCTGATGATTGTATTGGAGAAAAAGTAGAACACCAGGTCAATGCCCTTGAGGATGGACAGATTCTCCTGCTTGAAAATCTGAGATTTTACAATGAGGAAAAGAAAAATGATCTGGAATTTGCAAAAAAACTGGCTGATCTTTGTGATGTTTATATCAATAATGCCTTTGCCGTTTCCCACAGAACCCAGGCATCCATAACCGGCATTACAAAATTTGTTTCAGAAGCCTGCCCAGGATTTTTACTTGAAAAGGAAGTGCAATCATACTACGATTCTGTGGAGAATCCTAAAAAGCCCCTTGTAGCCGTTATCGGAGGGGCAAAAGTTTCAAGCAAACTGGCTGCCCTTGAGAACATGCTCAATTTTGTTGATAAATTGATCATCGGCGGAGCCATGGCCAATACTTTTTTAAAAGCCAAAGGGTTTGATACCAAAGCTTCAATGATTGAAATAGGTCTTTTAAAAACGGCTGGTGTCATTATTGAAAAAGCAGATAAAAAAGGCATAGATTTGCTTTTGCCCAGTGATCTGGTGGCTGGTGATAAATTTGATAAAAATGCAGCCATAAAAATCGTATCCATCGATGAAATTCCTGATAATTGGATGGGGTTGGATATCGGACCTGAAACCGCAAAGCTCTATGCAAAGGAGATTCACCAGGCCGGCACCATTGTCTGGAACGGTCCCATGGGGGTTTTTGAAATGGAAAAATTTTCAGCAGGAACCCAGATTGTAGCCGATGCCATTGCAGGGGCAACAGCTTTTTCCATTGTTGGCGGAGGTGATACAGGCCTTGCGGCCAAACAATGCGGGGTGGCTGATAAAGTCAGTTATATTTCAACCGGCGGCGGGGCCTTTTTGTATATGATGGAAGGGAAAAAACTTCCCGGTGTTGCCGCCCTGGAATAATTTATACCAAAGGGAAATACATTGAAATACTGCATGCAAAGAGAGTGTCTGAGCAGGGAAGCCCGTTTGAGAAGATCCTATTACCAGGTTTTGCGGGATGAACTTGATCAGTTTGTCATTGGATATTCCCTTGTGGGGTCTTATAATAATTTTTTGCGTCTGCGAACCCCCTATCCCTTTGTGGAGCTGCGGGAGCTTAAACCCAGGGCCAGAATACCTTCAGTGGAATTTGATGCCCAGAATTCATTTTTGATTATTTTTTCAGAAGATTTTATCGATAAGAAACATAAAAAATATATCCGGTATTTTGATGCCAATAAAACCACGAAAACCAATCTGCTGAGGCACAAATATTTCCCGGATGTGGAAAATTTTAACCGGAATCTTAAGTATTTTGAAACCAGTGAGTTTTTTTCGCTGCTGCGTTCCCTTTTGCCGGTGGACTATGCCCTGTTGATCCAGAGAAATCAGAGAACAAAGGTGCAGTATGCCCTGACCCATTTCCATGTCCGGGTTGATTGGCCCATTGCCGATGCCTCTGAAAATCTTGCTAAAGAGTTGCGGTATATCTCCAAAGATCTCTATGAAAAAGGGGATAAATATGCTGAAATGATGCAAAAAAAACTGTTTGAGTATTACGGAGTTCCGGTGATGTCCGGCGGCAGAAGAACTGCTGCCATAGTTGCTGCTCAGTATTTCCGGCAGTTTGACGGGATTACCACCATCTATGTTTCTTCCAGCGAGTCCAGGAACCTTTTGCGCATAGACGAAAAGGGCATATCAAAATCTGTCCTGGTTAAATTATCCGTGGAGCAGATTAAACATCTTGCTGATTTGGCCCAGATTTCACAAGCTATTTTTACCAAAAATTATGTAATTGCAAGACAGCGCAAAAGCTATGTTTGCATACTGAATGTGCGGTATGACCATACCAGTCATTCTCTGCCATCGGAGGGCGGCCGGCTGCGGGACCTGAATTTTGATACCAATTGGCTTACCGTGGCAAAAGAGCATATTCTGCCCAAACCCTCGGTGACAAAATACGCCCCCATTCCCTATAAGATGATTTATGTATAGCGCCCCAACCTTATAATTTTTTCAGCATGGCGATTTCATTACAATTGGGAAAACTGACACACCCAAAGCCGTCAGACCAAACCTTGATGGAAAGATTATCTTTTATCCTTTGTTTTAATCAATGCTCTTACCGCTCTAGGATCGGTCTGGGAGAGAACCTTACCAGTATCAGGGTGGATATATATCATTCTTGTACCATCTGGTATATCAAAATATTGAAAGGGCTTGTCTTCAAGAAATGCTTCCATATAATCAACCCAGATGGGAAGCGCTGCCCTTGCGCCGGTTTCATAGGGCCCAAGAGTGGTTGAATCATCATTTCCCACCCAAACACCCAGGGCAATCCCAGGACTTATCCCAATGAAATTGGCATCTTTGTAATGGTCAGTGGTACCGGTTTTCCCGGCAATATCCTTTTGTATATGACTTGCTTTTTTCCCGGTTCCTTCGAATATGACGGCTTTGAGCATATCTGCCATTACGGCAGCATCCTCCCGGGACATGATGGACTGCTTATTGACTGAATTCTGGAAAAGGATTCCTCCGTCGGCATCCATGATGCGAATTATGGAAGAGGGCGTCACCTGGATACCCTTGTTTGCAAAGGGGATATAGGCAGATGTCAACTCCAGCAGGGAAACTTCGGAGGTACCCAGGGCAAGGGAGTGGTATGGGTGCAGAACCGAACTGATCCCAGCTTTCTTTGCAAATGCAATGACCTCTTCGGGCCTGATTTTTTCAAGAAGCCTCACCACTGGCGTATTTTTGGAAAGGGCAAGGGCTTTGCGAAATGTCATTTCACCTCGATAGGTGCGTGAGAAATTTTTTACCTCCCATCTTTTATTTTTTCCCAGGGAATAGCTTAAGGGGGCATCCAGGAGGGTGTTGAACTGGGAATATCCCATACCCAGGGCAGTGGCATAGACAAAGGGTTTAAATGCGGAACCCGGCTGGCGTTTGGCTTGTACTGCCCTGTTAAATTCGTTTTTACCAAAATTGGTCCCCCCCACCATACTGAGGATACCTCCGGTTTTTATATCGATGGCAATCAGGGCAGCTTCGGGTATTGGATTTTTCAATCCGTTTTTTTTCATTCTTTTTTTAATGCGCCCTATCTGTTTTTGAACAGATGCTTCAGCAATGGTTTGGAGTTTCAAATCCAGGGTCGTATAAATATTCAACCCGTTTGAAAACCCCGAGGTCAGATCCGGATGCAAGCTTAGCACCTTTTTCAGGTATGCTACAAAAAAGGGGGCATGGGAAAGGGGTGCTCCTTTACGCTCAATGGAAACAGGTTCTTGATTTGCAAGGATTTGGGCCTGGCTTGTAATGAGATTGGCATCTCGCATTTGTTTTAAAACAATGGATCTCCTTTTTTCTGCAAGGAGAGGATTGTTAAGGGGAGAATATGTACTGGGCGCTTTGGGCAGTCCTGCAATCAGCGCTGCCTGGCCAAGGGTTAAATCTTCCACAGAGGTGTCAAAATAGGTTTTGGCGGCGGCCTCAACTCCATAGGCTCCCGAGCCCAGGTAGATAAGATTTAAATATAGTTCAAGAATTTCATTTTTAGTGTATCGTCTTTCTATTTGAACAGCCAGGATGGCTTCCCGAATTTTCCGAATAATTGATTTTTCAGGGGATAAAAATAATGTTTTTGCCAGTTGCTGGGTCAGGGTGCTGGCCCCTTGTTTGAATTCCCCGGCTTTGACATCATGTATGAGCGCTCGCAAAATAGCCTTTAGGTTGACGCCTGAGTGCTGAAAAAAGTTTCTGTCTTCCGTGGTAATTAGGGCATCAATCAATGATTTTGGAATTTTTCGGATGGATACGGGAAACCGTTTTTCGAGATAGAACCGGGTAATCACCTGGTTGTCCGATGAAAAGACGGTTGTGACCGATGAGGGTTTAAATTGTTTTAAATGGTTTATTTCAGGCAGATCATATAAAAGGCCCAGGAAACTACCCGCTAGAAGTCCTGTGAGAATGCCGGTAAAGGCGATAAAAACAACGACCCTCTTTATGTAGATCGGTTTTATGTAGATCCGTTTTATGGTGGAAGGCATTAGAGTGGTAGAAATTGGGTTATAGCTTTTTTGAAATCATCATCCGTAAATGGTTTGTGAAGGATTTTATTGATTCCGGATTTTGTCAAAATACTGTCATTCACCTGCATGTCCCCCTCTTTTTCTTCAACAAAATCGCTCTGGGTGGTGATCATGAGAACAGGCAACGTCTGGCGGGTAAATTTTTTCCTGATTTCCCGGGTAAGTTCAATGCCGCTGATATTTGGCATGTTCAGGTCAGTGATTACCAGATCCGGTTGGGTGGCCAGAATGTGAGGGATTGCGTCTTCAGGACGTTCAAAGGTTTCGGGTTTAAATCCCAGGGCAGCTAGTTTGTTCTGATAGAGTTTGAGCATCATCTTTGAATCATCTATTACAATTATTTTTGCCTTGTCTGTGGAAGACTGGTCATTTCTGGTTGCAACATTTGCAATTTGTGCTGCAAAGTCTTTTTGGCCAATATTCAGCATTTTTTTCAAAAAGGCTTCCCTGGTAGCAGGATCAGCTTTCTGGGTGATGTGTTGTTTACAAAGTTTTTGAAAAGAGTCCTCTTCCACAAGGAAATTAAAAATATTTCCCGCCTCTGAATCGATGAGGGCTGAAACTGCATTTTGGGCGTCCAAAGATCCTGACCGGACAATATTTTTAAGTCCTGCAACCAGGGGCTTGGACAAGTTTTTATCCATGGCCCTGGCCGCAGACATTCGGACGGCCTCAACAGGATCCTGTAGTCCCTGAGCCAGACACATGGCTGTTCTGGGCGATGGGATTCTTTCCATGGCTTCATAGGCTGCCTGGCGTATATTGGCATCTTTGGGCTGGGTATTGATAATATCGAGTATGGGGCGTATTGCAGCAGTATCCCCAATGTACCCCAGGGTGGTGATCAGGTGGACCAGGTAATCGGCTTTGGCATTTTTAAATGCCTTTGTAAGAATGGGAGTCGATTTGTTACCAAGTTTCATTAATTGGTCTATGGCTGTATCCCGGACAATGGTGATGGAGGAACTCAAAAGAGAGGTAAGCTGTTCAAGAGCATAAAGATCCTGCATTTCACAAAGGGCTTCCACTGCCAGTTTATTGGTTTCCTCATCTTCGCCAAGAAACCCCATGATACGGTCAACAGCCCCTTGACTGCCGGTTTCCGATATGGCAAAAATTGCTGATTTCTTCACCTTTTTGTCAGGGTGAGCAACCATCAAAGCAAAGGTATCAAGAGATTCTGACAACCTAAGCGCACCAAGGGACTGGGTGGCAGCCACAAGGATTTGAGGGTCCTCATCCGTGGATATAATCTGTTTTAATATTGGTGCCGTATCCATTAAAAACAGCTCTCCTGCCGCTTTTAAAAACAGAAGTCTGGCATTTTTTTCATTTTTGGTAATGTAATCAATGACCAGATCAGTATTACCATATGCCTTGTCAAGAATAAGCTCATAAAGTGCTTCCTGGATTTCTTTGTTGGCTATTTCAATTTTGGTCAGGTATTCAAGAAGGGGGAACACAACCTGGTCAGACCCCTTTGCCAGTTCAGTCATGGCTTTTTTTTGAACCTCTGGGCTTATGTTGGAATCTGAAGCAAATTGAAGCAGGGCTTTGGCTTTTACAATATCTTCTTCATTGAGACAAAAAATCAATTCGTCAATAAAATCTTTAGGGTTGATGGAACTCATAATCGGGGGGCCTTGTTATTGTTTAAACTGGTAAAAAACCGAGTTGAGGTATTTGCTGGAAACATAGAGATCGGTGTCGTTGACAAGGGATTCTGTGGATCCTATTAGAAGATAACCGTCGGGTTCAAGGACCTTGGAAATATTTTGATAGATTTTTCTACGGTTTTCCGTGGTAAAATAGATCATTACATTTCTGCAAAGAATGATATCAAATTTTCCCATCCCCATAAAAGGTTTCATTAGATTCATTTTTTTAAACTGGGCCATGGCCCGGAGTTCATCTTTTATTTTATACCGTTCTTCATGTTTTTTAAAATATTTGTTCAGCCGAACCGGGTCAAGACCCCGTGCCACCTCAAATTTGTTATAAAGGCCATAACTTGCCTGGGCGATTGCAGCATCGGAGATATCGGTTCCATAGAGTCTGATATTATACTTTTGGGGGGTGACCCCCATTTCAATCAGGGTCATGGCAATGCTGTAGATTTCCTGCCCCGTCGAATTTGCAGCACTCCACAACCGGATGGTCGGTTTTAAACCAGCGTTCTTTGGTGTGCGTTTATCGATGAGGTCCGGTAAAATTTTATGCTGCAATAATTGAAAGGGTGATTTGTCCCTGAAAAAATAGGTCTCATTGGTTGAAATGGCATCTATGATTTCATTTTCCAGTTCTTTTTTAAAATCCGATTTGGCTTTTCTAAGCAATTCCATATAGGACCCGCATCCCAGGCGGTTTAGAATAGGACCCAGACGGGTTTCCAGCAGATATTCCTTGCCAACATCAAGGGCAATCCCTGATATTTCAAGAATATACTTTGAAAAGTCTTTGAATTCTGATGGAGTTACAATAATTTTCGTCATAGGTTATGTTGGTAATAATAATTATAGGTTATAGGATAACGGTTTTTAGAATTTCGTCCGCTATTCTATCCAAAGGTGCGATAACATCGGTAATGCCGGATTCAATTGGCTCCTTGGGCATACCAAAAACGATACAGCTGGCCTCATCCTGGGCGATGATATGGCTGCCGTTTTTTTTCATCTGTGCAAGTCCTTTTGAGCCGTCAGATCCCATTCCCGTCATGATTACCCCTGTTGCGCGGCCCACATAATGCTGGGCAATGGATCGAAACAGGTAGTCCACAGAGGGTCTGCAGCTGTTTTCAGGCGGATCATCCGTGATTTTTATTTTTCGGGTAATCCCGTCTGCCCCGGCCACAATTTTCATCTGTTTTCCGCCGGGGGCAATCAGAATCCGGCCGGCAATAATAACATCTCCTTCCTCGGCTTCCTTGACCGTGAGTTTACTCTTGTTGTTCAGGCTGTTGGCCAGGGAGGCTGTAAACATAGGCGGCATATGCTGGACGATTAGGATGGGTGCCTTAAAATCAGCAGGCAGCATCGGGATCATCCGCGTCAGGGCATTGGGCCCACCAGTGGATATGCCAATGCCGACAATTTCGGATTTTGTTTTTAAACGGGAACGTTGAATCGTGTTCCTGGGTGGTGTGGTTTGTCTTGTTTCAGTCCGCTGTACAGGAGGGGTGGAAGATAGTTTGTGGCGGATGTTAAAACGGGTTGTTTTTTGCCGTTTGAGCGCTGTGACAATGGGCTCGATCGCCTGCTTTACCTTGAGCATATTGTCTGCCATTTTACCGGCATCGGGTTTGGGCACAAAATCAAAGGCACCCAATTCAAGCGCTTTGATCGTCATTTCACTGCCTTCCCGGGTCAGGGTGGACAGCATGACAACCTTGGGAGGAGAGGGGTGTTTGTGAAGTTCCTGGAGTACCTCTATCCCATTCATTTCCGGCATTTCAATATCCAGTGTAATCAAGTCGGGTTTTAAGGAGCTTATTTTGGACAGGGCAATTTTTCCATTATTGGCTGTCCCCACAACCTCCACCCCGGGTATTGCTTTTAGAACATCCCCAACAATTTTTCTGTATACAATGGTATCATCGATGACCAGTACTTTTAGTGTTTCCATTATTCCTTGAGAACCTCATCAATGTCCAGAATTCCGATTAACTGGGTTTCTGTCTTTAAAACACCCTGGAAAAATTTTCCTTTGACGCCGCCGATGTTCGAAGGGGCGGATTCAATAGTACTTTTTTTAGCAAGGACCACATCGCTGATGGAGTCAACCAGCAGACCAATATGTTCTTCATCGGAATTGACAATGATATTCCTGTTGTCTTGGCCTTTGTTTACAGGTTCAAGACCCAGTTTCTTTCCCAGGTCAATAATGGTGACAATTCTTCCCCTTAAGTTTAAAATCCCCTCAATATAATCAGAAGCCTGGGGAACTTTTGTAATTTCAAAGTTTTTGTTTATTTCCTGTATGTTCAGAATGTCAATTCCACAAAGAGCTCCTCCAACATAGAATGTGGAAAATTCAATATCTTCCGAAGAACTGTCGTTATTTATCTTGGCCATTTTTTTCTCCCCAGGGGTGCGAAAATGAAATTATTAGGATAGATTCAGGTGGTGCCTAACCGTTTTCATCAATTTTTCCCTGTCCAGTTTGATTTGATACTCGTCAATCCCTACTATTTTACCCTTTTCAATATGTGCCTCACTTGCCAGGGAGGTCAATGCAATGACATCAAGGTGAGAATAGGTCGGATCATTTTTAATTTGTTTTGTGAGTTCGAACCCATCCATATTCGGCATTTCAAGATCCGTAAGAACCAGATCAATTTCGTCTACCCGTTCCTTTAGAAGTTCCCAGGCAATCAGGCCGTCCTCAGCTTCAATGACCTTGAATCCATCCTCTTCTATGAAGCCCTTGACCTGATTTCTGAAAAAAGCGGAATCTTCAGCAAAGAGAATTATCTTTTCTCCGTCTTCCGCCATCTCTGAGGCAATTTTTGCTTCCTGGGCGAACCAATCCGGATTTAAAACTTTTACCATTTCAAAAATATCCACCAGCAATGTGGTGTGTTCACTGATAATCATGGACCCGCTGATGGTTCTTTGCTTTAAGGTGGTTGGATCAATATCCAAGACTATCTCCATGGCATCCACCGGCGGTGTTACCATGAGGCCAAGTTCTCTGTCTTTTATCCTGAATACAATAACTTCCTGCTGTTCTTTTTCAGGCAATGGGCTGAAATCAGCAACCTGGGACAGCTCATACAAAGGTAATGCCCCGCCCCTGTACTGAACCACTTTTCTTTTACCAATCTGTTCAATGGCAGAGGTTTGTATTCTTTCTATCCGCTCAACAAGATTAAGGGGGGCTGCAAAATGTTCTTTTTCACCATTTTTAAAGGTGAGCAGGGCAACCTTGTCCTTGGCGGCGGCCGCCTCGGCTTCTGCTGTCTTGGCCACCTGGCCGGCTTCAGATATGGTGGACAATTCCGCCATCTGGGCAAGATTTGAAATATCAAGGATCAGGGCAACCTTGCCATCTCCCATAATGGTGGCACCGGCATAGGCCGTACATTTTTTCAGGTGGCGCCCCACGGGTTTAACAACAATCTCTTCAGAATCATGCAATTGATCCACAATCAGGCCGTATTTGAAGGCTCCGGCTGAAACGACGGCAATATTAATGGCACTGGACGCATGGTAACGCCTGTCCTTTTGCTCCCTTTCAATTAGGGCTTCATCTGGTTTGTCAGACAAGGCCTCTTCCTCGGTTAAGTGGTGTTTGGAGCGCCGATCCGCTGTGCTGTGTCTTCGGTTAATACGATCTTTTTTATCCTTGGGATCGGTATATGTTTTTTCAATGCCGAGCATTTCAGACAGATTCAATAGGGGAAGCAATTCACCCCTTAATCGTACCACTGCTGCGTCGCCCACGGTTTCAATTTTTTCTTTTACCTGGGCTGCCGGAATCCTGAGTAACTCATTCAGGTTTACCTGGGGCAGGGCATATCTCTCATTTCCCACCGATGTGATCTGGCTTGGGATAATGGCAAGGGTCAATGGCAATTTGATCTGAATCGTTGT
>PIVS01000584.1 GCA_003353855.1 Desulfobacteraceae bacterium | reverse complement strand
TATGCAAGATTTATTTATAATATTTCTTAGACGTAATGATTTTGAACCAAAAAACATATTTGGCGATATATCAGTGGGTTAGATTAAACCAGTAGTAGGAAAGTGGTAAATATGGGTTTAATGAAAAAATATCGAAAAGGGCAACAAATTTTCCAAATCCATAAATGATGTATAAAAAAGTTAACGGTAATATGTTTTTTTGGCCTTGGTCATCGTTTCGGCCACCTCTTTAAACCATCGCCTTGAGTGACTTTATTTGATTGAGCACTCTCCTTCTCTGTGCTGGCCTCCCGGGGAGATCCACTATTTCAAGCAAAAACTCGAACATTACCCTTGGCTTGGCGTTAAAAAATCTTTCAGCAGCCGTCGTTCCATCCTTGCGTTTTAAAAAAAAATTATGAACACAGGTAAGATTGGGTAAAAACCACAGTCACCTGAGGTAATCCCCGTTAGAACCCATCGTGCCCAATTAAGGCAATAGGCTCACGATTATATCTTTGTATAACTAAGTATTCAAAATAGCCTATGATAAATCTTCGTCTTTGGAGGTGGAAATTTTAATAGAAATAGTGCAAACTTTTCAAAAGTCATCGATTTCCTCTGACTACGACGGTTTATCCATTTGAAAAATATCTTTACAGATTTAAGAATAAACCCCTGAACAGCTTTATAATTAAAAGATATACCATAATACTGGGCGTGACCTCTTAATTTTCTACAAAAAGATTTCCATAATTCCGGTAATGGGTAAGTATGTCGGTTTTGTTTGCACCATATATTTACTTTGGTAAGTTTACTTCTTAATTTCTTACCACAGCTTTTAAGTTTAGGTACAACCATGCCATTTTTCGTTAATCCAAGGTAAAATGTAAAGCCTAAGAAATCGAAAGATTTACTGTTCTCTTTCTCAAACCTGTTAAAAACAATTGTTTTGGTTTTGTCTTTATTCAACTCAAGCTTGAATTTAGATAACCGTTTTGGCAGAGCGGACCTAATTCTTTCAGCATCTTTTGCATTTTCACAACAAATAACTGCATCATCTGCATAACGAAAAATTTCAATACTGCCTTTACAATGGTTCTTAACTGTCCTGTTAAACCAATCATCAAGTGCATAATGAGCATAGATATTGGCTAATATTGGACTACAAACACTACCTTGTGGCACTCCTTCATCACTTACTGTTAATTCTCCATTGCTGAGAATACCAGCCTTAAACATCCTTTGGATATATCTTAGAAAGCGTTTATCTTGTATCTTATTGGACAATTGTTCCATCAGTAGTTCATGGTCGATTGTTCCAAAATAGTTTGACAGATCAAGATCAATGATTTTTCTCACTGGTTTGCTGTATAGATGACTTCGTAGTGCTTTTAAAGCATCATGACAACCTAATTTTGGTCTAAACCCATATGAGCAATCCCAAAATAAAGGTTCATAAATAGCTTCAAGTGTTTTCTGCACTCCTTTCTGGACAATTTTATCTTCAAAATTGCCAATTCCCAATGGTCTTGTAGCTCCAGCTCTTCCTTCTTTAGGAATTAATATCTGTCGTACAGGGCCGGGAATATAAGACATTGTTTTCAGCTTTTTCAGTAGAGCTTCAAGATTCTCCTCAAGATTTTCACCATACGTTTCTTTTGTCATACCATCAATACCTACCGCTGCTTTTCCTTTGAGCGAGTGATACCAACTCAACAAATTATCTTTATTAAAATAATGCATTAATTGATTAAACACCATTTCTGGATTATCTGCTGATAATCTACTTATTATTGCAAATTTTGTTTTCATAATCATCGGTATTCTGTGCTACCTATCATGTGTCCTTTGCAATAAGCGATATAACCTGGACCCCTTCCCTCCACCGGCGTTACCCGGCTTCATCAGTACTATGAGTCCTCTGACTCCCTATTATTCGTCTCAACTTTCTTGCTTATTAGGCTTGTAATTGATACTCCATCCTTGGAGAAATAACAGGGTCTCCCACGTTTATAAAATAACTCTGTTTGCATGCCAGGCTCTACGATCCCGGAGGTGTCATAGCTTCCTACCCATTAGCGTTGGCTATGATGTTGCTTTCTGACGCCGCGAAGCCATCAGCCATCCTCAAATGACAAAATTAACGGGACTCAATCACTTCAACATATGCTTCCGGCCTACAAACTCTCCGTCTACGCTTTACAGTGGCTGTTACCAGACACCGCACAAGACTCGATAATCGATGTGCTGGGTTGCACTTTCGATGCATTCACTTTCAGATGCCAGTTATTTTACACTTCGTGGCGCACCGCGGCTAATTTCCGGTCGCTCAGGCGATGAAAGCTGTGATGTCTGAGTGATAGCTGCCCGTTGCGACCTTCTACGCAAGAACTGGATCGTTGAAACAGACTGGCGCATTCCTTGGCTACGGTTTGAATCACTGTCAATTCTTTTTGGGTGATTCCAGAAAAGGGATCTTGCATGCATCCAAGGGAAGAAAACATTTCCTTAGATTTCTTTTGGATACGATGTCGGGCGTCAGCAGTCTTTGCTTTAGTAGAAGCATAATTGAGGTAAAATGCTGGAATTAATTTTTCGAACATAATCCCCTCTATTGTTGGGGAAAGACAAAGTGCTTCAGTCTTTCTTTGAATTGTGAGGTGAAAGAAAGTCATGGTTGCCACCATGGCAGCAACTACGTTTTTTGCTTTCTTGATTCTTTTAAAACTGCTTGCTGCCAACTTGGCTTCCGCTGCAATAGTTTCAATTTCAGCAAAGCATTGATCCAGTGAATCTGAGACCTCTTCAACACTTTTGAGTCTTCCTGTTTCGAGATCCACAGGATGATAGATGTCGCTAATTTTACGCATGGCCCGCCTCATTCTTACTTGATGAGATTCGGCTGCATCAAGCGCCTGAATGTAGATTGGCGTGTTCTGATCCCCAAAAAATGCCACGATATTTTACCTGCATAAGACAAGTGAAGCCCGGCAGTTATTAACCACCGGGCTTCGTGTAGACAGCAGTCTACCGCACTGA
>PIVS01001116.1 GCA_003353855.1 Desulfobacteraceae bacterium | reverse complement strand
CATCGCTGCAATTTGAGGGATTTTTTTAATTATAAATTTATATGTAGGAGTTCTATTATATTCCCCGATGTAACAATCATCAAAAAAAGCCCAACACATTTTTCTATATGGTGTGTTCAATGTAGGATCTGATATTATTTCACCTACCGCATCAATCGGCATTTGATCGTCTGTTCCGAATGAAAAAATTATTGAGCCTATGCCGTCTATCGCTATCGTTTCTTGTCCGCCAGATACCGGGAGCGCCACCCCTTCCCAGTCATCCCATTCTTCATCAGTATCAAAGACAGGCCAAACCGGTTCAACATCGTCCATTTTATAAATAGAATATAAAACATCAACTGGTGTATCAGGGCATGCACAAATCCCAACCGCCCATGACATATAATATTTAAACCCTGTCTGCTGTGGTTCTGGTGAAGAAGGACCACCACCCTTTCCACCGCCGCCGGATGCTTGTGAATAGATGGCTTCGTTTCTCTCCTTCCCAAAACAAAGCAAATGGCCCGTAATTTTAGCCGTACCACATAAATCGGCTATTGGTCCACCCACCTCTCCATTCATCACTTGGGTTTCTGGATCTGGTATTCCTATCGCTGGAATGTCGGGTGTTATTGGGTCCACCACCATTCCTATCCCAAAACCAAGAGAGGCACCGTAAAAAGCTCCAACCGGGCCTCCAACAAAAAAACCAACAATTCCACCAGCAACCCCACCTATAATTGACCCAAC
>PIVS01000108.1 GCA_003353855.1 Desulfobacteraceae bacterium | reverse complement strand
TGGGTCCTCTTCTGATCAAATATGGAAATTCTTAGGTTTTCTGCCCACTTAATCGTTCCCTCATCGGGTTTAATATTTTTTTTGAGGATGGACAGCAGGGTTGATTTACCGCTGCCGTTTTCTCCCACCACCCCGAGGCAGAACCCAGGTCCCAGTTCAAAGGTGAGCTTTGAAAACAAAGTTTTACCCTGGAATCCTTTTTTCAGGTTGCGGGCCTGGAGCAATTTGCGGGTTTGCCTCCCTGTGGCGGAAAAATCAATGCCCATCTTGGCCGTATGTTTATTTCTGTTTTTTAGCGAAGAGAGCTCAATGCGAAGTTTTTCAGCCTGATCAATTCGATATTTTGCCTTGGTGCTTCTGGCCTTGGCACCCTGGCGCAGCCATTCATCTTCCCTTCTCATTTTGCTTGCAAGGGAGGATTGTCTTTTTTGCTGGGCAATGAGAAATTTTTCCCGCTCTTTTTCAAATTTAATATATTGGCCCTGGACTTTAAAATAGCCCTGGGCATAATATTTTCCGATTTCCATGACATTTGCACAGACATTTTCAAGGAAGGTCCTGTCATGGCTGACAACTATAAAGGAAAAGGCCGCTGTTTGAAGCATTTTTTCCAGCCATAGGATACCGGTAATATCCAGGTGATTTGTGGGTTCGTCCAGCAGAAGCAGGTCCGGTTTCATGCACAGGGCCCGGGTAATGGCCAGTCTTTTTGTCCATCCGCCGGAAAGATTTTTTGCCAGGATAGTTGTATCTACAAATTTACCCTTGCCCAGGGCCTGGTTTACCCTTTTATGTCGCTCTTTGTCATCCAGGGGCTGATCTTTTAGACTATCGTATAAAATGGTTTCAATTGATTTTTCCGGATCAAATTTGTCTTGCTGTGCAAGATAAACAAATTTATCTGCCTGGCGGACGATTAATTCTCCGGTGTCCGGGACAGTCAACCCTTTGATGAGTTTTAACAGGGTGGATTTACCGCTCCCGTTCATGCCGATAAGACCCAATTGTTCCTTTGCCTTAAAGTCAAGGGTGAGGTCTGAAAAAAGGGTGTCATCTCCATAGGCTTTTGACACTTGATTTAAACTGAACAAAACTGACATAATAAATAATTTTCTTTTTTATTAGGGTTAGGGAGTGTTCCGGATTTGTTTGATCACCCGTATCATTTTAATTAAAAAACTAATGGCAAGGGCAAGGCTTATGAGCATGATGAAACTGGCAGAAAAAAAAGTCATGATAAAGTTATATGGATTGTCAAGGGTGTAGGCTGCCTTCATAAGGTCAACACCAAAGACCAGGAAAAAAATTGAGGCCAGCATCATAAGTACTTGTAAGATCCACCAGGTATATTTCATTTGTGTTTTTTGGCTCCCTGCCATAAATATTGGGTAATAAAATCCCGACAATTCTATAGGGTTCAGTAAAAAAAATCAAATCAAATCAAATCTATATTGATTAATCGCAGACCTTTCCTGTATTAATATAGGTACCTAAACCATGGATTGATGCTTTTTAAACACATTATTTAAAGGATATTCAATGAAACATTATCGAAGGGAGTTGTTCTTCCAGGTTCCTTCCAGAAGAGCCCTGATCAATATTACGTCTGAAGTGGAAAAATGCCTTGAACAAAGTAAGATCCAAAATGGCCTTGTTTTATGCAATGCCATGCATATAACGGCCTCGGTCTTTATCAATGATGATGAACCGGGACTTCTCCATGACTATGATATCTGGCTTGAAAAATTAGCGCCCCATGCACCTGTGGAACAATACCGGCACAATGTGGGGGAGGACAATGCCGATGCCCATATGAAACGCCAGATCATGGGGCGGGAAGTGGTAGTGGCTGTCACAGACGGGCGCCTGGATTTTGGCACCTGGGAACAGATCTTCTATGGAGAATTTGACGGCAGAAGAAAAAAACGGGTATTGGTTAAAATTATTGGAGAGTAAGGGAAAATTATGAGAGTTTTGCTGGTTGAAGATGATGAAAAAATTGCCAGGTTCATTGAAACAGGTTTAAAAGCTTCGGGGTTTGCCGTGGATATGGCCGGCACAGGTACCCAGGGTTTTGACATGGCCTTTGAAGCGCCCTATGATACCCTGATCATTGATATCATGCTGCCTGAACTGGATGGATTTTCCCTGATTCGAAAGTTGCGGGCCAATGAAAACAATGCCCCCATCATTGTATTGAGTGCCCGGGGCCGTGTGGATGATAGGATAAAAGGTCTTGAGGCCGGTGCAGATGATTATCTGACCAAGCCCTTTTCTTTTTCAGAGCTTTTAGCCCGGGTCCAGGCACTGATCCGAAGAGCCGGCAATTTAACCGATCCCATCTCCCTGTCCCATGGGGATTTGTCCGTGGATCTTGTCAAACGGCAGGTGAAACGGGGGGAAGAAACAATAGACCTGCAACCTCTTGAGTTTTCATTATTGGAATATTTATTGCGGAACAAAGAAAGGGTTGTATCAAAAACCATGATCATGGAGCATGTCTGGAACTACAATTTTGATCCCATGACCAACGTGGTGGAGGCGCGGATTTGCAGGCTGCGGGATAAAATTGACAAAGACCATGAGAACAAATTGATTCATACGGTACGGGGTGCCGGATATGTCCTTAAAACAGATGATGCCTGACCTGTTCAAAACCATTGCCTTCCGTTTGACTCTCTGGTATGCCGGAATTTTTTCGGTATCCTCCTGTGTGGCCTTTGCCCTGTTTTATTTTCTGGCTACCCAAACCATCCAGGAACAGACAGACCGGGACCTCCTTGAGAAAGCAAGGTATTTTTCCACTGTTATTCAGCGGAACGGACTCATGGGCGCCAGCAAACTTGCGGTGATAGAAGCCCAGGCTGCCGGAGAAAAACGAATTTTTTTTCGGCTTCTCTATCCAAGCGGAGAAGTATTTGCGTCCTCACACATGTCCTATTGGAAAGATATCAGTGTAGACCATGGGGCAATTGACATCCTGTCCCATACAAAGGGCCATGTGTTCAAAACCTGGTTAATGAAGCCCCATGAGCAAAAGGCCAGGGTGTTGTATAGTTTTGTGGCCTCAAATGTCATTTTACAGACCGGGATTGCCATGGACTTTCAAACAAAATTTATATCTGCATTTAAGACGGTTTTCATCGTGTCCATGGGCTTTATCATTGTTTTTTCGACTGTTTCCGGGCTGTTTCTGGCCAGAAAGGCATTATCCGGTGTAAAGGCAATTACCAGAACGGCAAGCAGTATTTCCGGCACCAACCTTGAAAAAAGGGTGCCTGAAACAGGCAATCAGGACGAGTTGGATCTTTTGGCCGTAACCTTTAACCGGATGTTGGACAGGATTGAAGACCTGATAAAAAGTATCCGGGAAATGAGTGATAATATTGCCCATGATCTCAAAAGTCCCCTCACAAGAATAAGGGGGTTTGCAGAAATCGCCCTGGTGAATATGGATGATCTGGAAACTTACAGAGGTATGGCAGCTAATACCATTGAAGAATCTGATCGTCTACTGGATATGATCAACACCATGCTGGTGATTTCCAGGGCCGAGGCAGGAGGGGGGGAGTTTATCTTTAAACCTGTGAATTTGTCGGCCATGGTTAAGGAGATGTGCGACCTGTTTGTGCCGGTGGCTGAAGATAAGGAGATTAAATTTACCTGTGAGGTGGCAGATCATATTCAAATGGAGGTTGATGCAAAAATGCTGCAGCGGGCATTTTCCAATCTTCTTGACAATGCATTGAAATATACCCAGGACAAGGGAAGGGTCCATGTTGACCTTTGCTGGGAATCCGACGGGTTTGTCGATATCAGGGTAACAGATACGGGACCGGGTATAGATTCTGCATATCTTGAAAAAATATTTGACCGGTTTTACCGGGTGGAATCATCCAGAACCACGCCGGGGACAGGCCTGGGATTAAGCCTTGCCCGTACCATTGCCAGAGAACACAAGGGAGATCTTGTTGTTGCAAGTCAATTAGGCCGCGGGGCTGTTTTTTCAATGAGATTACCATATCGTAATATACCGATCATTTAAAAATCATCTTTCTGTATTATTATGGTTCCAGTAGAGCAGATTTAAATGAACCAATAACTTAAGGAGAACCACATGAAATATATGAAACAAATTATATTTGCAATCATGATCACAGGATTATTTGCCCTGCCGGCCATGGCAAACGAAAACCAAATAACACAAATGGTTCCGGCCAGTTTTTCCCAGCTCGCAGAGCATGCCAGGACAGGGGTGGTCAATATCCAGACCACGAAAACCATCCAGGGCGGAGGCCGGGTGTTTCAGCACTTTTTTGGATCTCCCTTCGGGAACAACAAGGATGGGATGGAAAGATTTTTTTCCTTTCCCAACCAGAACCCCCAGTCGAGAAAGGAAAAAAGTTTGGGGTCGGGATTTATTATCAGTAAAGACGGGTATATTGTTACCAACAACCATGTGATCAAGGACGCAGACCAGATCAAGGTGATTCTCTCAGATGATAAGGAATATGATGCAGATATCATTGGGACCGACCCCATGACAGATCTGGCCCTGATAAAAATTGATGTCAAAAACCTTGTGCCTTTAAAATTCGGTAGTTCTTCCAATGCCAAAGTGGGCACATGGGTGGTTGCCATCGGCAGTCCCTTTGGCCTTGAACAAACAGTAACCGCAGGTATCATCAGTGCAAAGGGACGGATTATCGGGTCCGGACCCTATGATGATTTTATCCAGACAGACGCCTCCATTAATCCCGGGAACAGCGGTGGGCCTTTGCTAAATCTTGAAGGAGAGGTCATTGGAATCAACACTGCCATTATACGTTCCGGACAGGGGATTGGATTTGCTATCCCTTCGGATCTTGCAACGGGTATCATTGACCAGCTAACAGTGTCCAAACAGGTTTCCAGGGGATGGATGGGAGTAGCCATCCAGGATGTGACCCCGGAACTGGCAAAATATTCTGGCTCCAAGGAAACCAGTGGGGTTTACGTCGCCAAGGTTTATGAAGAGAATCCAGCCCATAAAGCCGGCATAAAAGCAGGTGATGTCATTACCATGATTAATGGCAAAAAAATTGATACCTCAAGGGGTCTGACAGTTACAATCGCCAACCTGAAGGTGGATGAAACCATAAAGGTTAAATTAATCCGAAAAGGCAAAGAAAAGATTGTTAAGGTCACGCTGGGAAAAAGACCAGACGAAAATTCCACAATCTCAGCAATTACAGGCGGATATGATACCTTTGGGTTTATGCTCAAGCCGGTGGACAATGATATTGCCAATAAGCTTGGATACCCGGAAGGTATTAAAGGGCTTATCGTAACCCAGATAAAACCTGAGAGTCCGGCTGCCAAATCCAGTGTTCGTGTGGGAGATTTGCTCATTGAATTTAATCATAAAAAAATCAGTAGCCCTGCAGAATACCAGAGTTATTTAGGGAAACTAAAAAAACAAGAGCTTGCGCAGCTTCTGTTTCGCAGGGGAAACAGCCACGTTTTTGTGGTCCATTTTGGAAAAGGGTAATTCAAAGCCAAAGTGCAGTTGGTGTCAGTGGATACCAGCTGCACTTTTCTATATTGTCTTTGAAAAAGGCTGGGCCCGAATTCCCTTTCCGAACTCAAATCCCAACCTGTTGAGGGTCCTACCTAAGTGTTGTCTTGTGGTATGATTCGTCGGGGTATTTGTCTCCTAAGAATGATTGGATGTCAGCAAGCGTTATATATTCTCCATTACTATTTTTCGTGGAAACAATAAGCTTCTTTGTTTCTGGTAGTAATGCCTTTCCACGAGATGATATCATGCTCTATAATTCCCCAAGTTAAGTGGGTTGATTTAGGAATAGAATATCATTCATTTATGCATTATTCAAGTATCAATTCATCTGCTATTGACTATAGATGTAAATCTAGGGGGATTTAAAAATCAGTTTAAAATTCCGGTCCGAATGTCGTAGGAGCACTTCGTGTTTTCCGATATGGATAAGGCGATAGCCTTGAACAGATCCGCCTTCTTCGAGTACTTTGTTGTTAATCACAGCAATTCGCTCTGTAGGATCTTCTGCCCAGGCAATCGCCTGGATTTTAAGTATTCCTTTCTTAAGCTGTGTGATTTCTGAGCTAGCCGGAATATCATTGCTGTCACCCTTTTTTATTTCCAGTTCGGATAGCGGTTGTGAGGTTTTTGGAGGTGTTGTGTTTTTAATTATTTGCGATTGAGAAGTTTTTTCAGGATCTCCCAAGTGTTTGGTTTCGAAAGCAGATGTGGTGTTGTTTTCCGGGAGATCCAAAACTTTTTTTTCAACAAAAGGGACAGTCATTATTTTGGAATCCATTATATTTTCTTGTGTTTCAGCAAGGCTGGTATTCGATTCATCTACGGGTTGACGGGCAGGTGCTTTTCGCTCATTCAGCTCGGCAGATGCCATAATAGATGGTTGAGATGCAATTTTGCGAGGTGGGTGATTTGACTGAAAATTGATGTTTCCAAAGAATAGTAAATAGGAGGCAGAAGCTATCACAATAACCAAGCCCATGCCATACACCAACCGTTTGGAACTGATGAAAAATTTGCTTTGTCGACGTTTCACCTTTGAATATAGAGTTTTCCGGACATTAAATTTTAGTGAAGATGTGTTTTTCTGGCACAGGTTTGGACAATCTTGTTCTGCTCTTTTTAAGGCCTTTAAAATGGTACTCATTTTATTTACCTTTTAATTGATTACGCTTAAAACGGGTCCGGTCTAAATAGGGTGCAGAGTCTTGCCTTTTTTCACTATACAGCATGATCTTTGTGAAAGGACCTACGATACCGTCCTCATTCAGACCATGTTTTGCCTGGATTTGTTTTATCGCTTCTCTGACGGGGGCATTATATACAGGGGTCAAGTCAAGAGAAGAAAAGCCGATTTTAATGAGAAGCCGTTTGAGAGACACTATCGAAGCCCTAGGCGAGGTCTCGGAGATTATTTTGGTATACTCGAAATCATCTTTCCAGGGAATGTAAACATTCCCGGTTAAAAAGGGCTGTAGATCATCTGGATTAATCCTGACCAGCCCACCACTGTTTTTAGAATAAATGACGTATTCATTGTCCGCTGTGATCTCGTCAATGGCTAGATAGCCTTTAACGTGATCCTCTGGTAAAGCATAGCCTATGATTGCTGGAAGATTATATTTTTCAACCTGAGTTATCTCCCCCTCAAGGTGCAGCATTTGAAGGTTGTTTTGTGTGGCTGCAATTTTGAAAAAATCGGAATCTGATTCAATCTGTAGAATCAAGGAATTAAGCTGGGTCAAAGGCTGATTATTCCATAGGGAAATGACATGGGAAAATATATTTTCCCGGGTGTCAGCCTTGTAAATGCTCATAAGGATTTTATTTACTTCATCCTTCCCAATAAGAGGGGCTGGAAAAAAAACTGGTTTTGATGGTACAGGCTCATTTATCGTTAATAGCGGTTGGATACCATTAATTGGTTTTAAAGATTTTTTTGGTTGTTTTTTAGAATTGATTGTTTCTGCAATACCATTATCGACTTTTATGTCCGATTCCCATCTTAAAGGAATTCCTTTATAAACTGCCCCAAAAAAAATAACCAAAAATATTATGAAAAAGAAGCCCACACTTTTTTTACCTCTAAAGGTTTCAAACCGGGTTGAGTCATATCTTTGTGGTGCAAGCTCCCTGACTGCTATCCTTACCGTGGAAGGTGTCACTTTTTTTTTATTAAGACTGTAAGCTGCCAGAAGGGACCGGTCACAAGCAATGTTGACCAGCCTGGGTATTCCCCTGGAATATTCATATATGCTATTTTGGGCTCCATGCGTAAAAAGTGTTCTGGGTTTCCGGGATGCCACATTGACTCTGTGATCGATATAATTCCGGGTTTCTTTCAGGGTCATCGGCAGAATGTGGCAACTCAAGTTAATTCTCTGCCTGAGCTGACGCATTTCATAAGAATCAAGGAGTTCCCCCAGTTCAGGCTGTCCGACCAGAATAATCTGGAGTAACTTGTTTCGGGTTGTTTCTAAGTTAGATAACAGTCTTAGCTGTTCAAGAGTTTCCAACCCCAGGTTCTGAGCTTCATCAATGAGCAAGATAACAGATTTGCCCTGGGTTTTTTTTTCAAGTAAAAATTCGTTTAGGGCGAGTGTCATGTCTGCTGGGTCTGAAGCAGGGCTCGTTATTCCAAGCTCGCTGTGGATGACCTTGAGAAGCTGGACCGAGTTTAGTTTTGAATTGAAGATAAAGGCCGCTTCAATGTCCTTGTCCAGGTCTTCAAGGAATACTCGGCATAAAGTAGTTTTACCGGTCCCTACCTCACCGGTGATTTCAACAAATCCGTCGCCCTGTGAAGTGGCATAGGTTAGATGAGCCAATGCCTCTTCATGGCTTTTTCCTAAAAATAGAAATTCAGGGTTGGGAACCAGCTTAAACGGTTTCTCCCTAAAATTGAAAAATGCATTATACATTCCCGTTGCTCCCTAAGGTCATACCTATCAACAAAATATATAGGACATCTCATATTAGATTAAGACCGTCAAGACAATTGTTTCCCAAGATCAGGACAAGAATAAGTAGAGTAACATGTAAAAATTGTAGAGCCGAAGTATAGTGGACTCCAATGCCAAGACAATTTTTCACTCAATTTAAGCGTCAAATTCGGATGAAAAGCTATTTATAGGTTTTTGTGGGCTACCCACCATTCTTTCTGGCAACGAAATAGTAAGAGATTTTCAATTTAACCTGCCTTTTCAAGGTATTGTCTATGGTAGTCCGGGATCTGAGATTCAAAAAAAAATAGTTCAAGATAAATTTATAATTCATTCAGATAAACTGATTTGATCTCTTCTGGCTGGATACACAGGTAATCCATGGTTCGCTTTTGTGTGCTGTGATTGAAGCAGGCCATAAGCTCAGGTATACCCACATTAAATGTGACCCTCTGATGATATCCCCAGGTCTTGCGAAGGGTATGTTTGAGGTCTCCTCTCCTGATTGAAATAATGTTAAGTCTGATGCAATAATTATTGCTTAGTTAGCAAGTAAAAATTATACTGTCAAAATAAAAGTAACCAAAAACGATGAAGATCAATGGTGTATTAGGAGTATGCTCAATATGGCACTCGTTAAAAAATGTCTGAAAGTTAACAAGATTTGGAGAATACGATTGTTGATCGAAGGGCCATCTGGTGGAGTCGCTTCCGAAAGGTTAAGCTATACTATTACGAAACTGAAAGAGGAGGATTAAAAACAGTGAAGGGTAACGAGAAAATATTTATTGATCTGCTGGATTTCGGTGTGGAAAAAGGCTTAAAAGGCACCGATCTATTAGAAGTTGAAGAGTGGGCTAAAGAAAAATACTTTCCCGACCCAACGGGCCTCGGAGAAAAATGGATTGACCTACGGTCAAACTTAAAATATTTGTTTGAAGAGTGCTTTCATGAAACCAACCGTATCAAAAAGGGAACTTCTATTTGCCTTCGTGTTCTTAAAAACGAGTATTACTTCAGACTAATTGAATATCAGGAGTTACAGGATAGCAGAATAGCAGCCAGAGAAGCAAATAGGAATGCATTCATTGCTATTGGGATTTCAATTTTTGCCATTATCATTAGTGCGGTTTTAACATTTGCCCAATTAAATACTCCTACCATAATAAACAAACCTGATTTAAATGCTTTGATTAAATCCAATAGGGAAACTGGTGTTCAAAGGGAAGTTAAACTTGATAGCTTGCAAATGGCACAGATACTTACGGCTATCGGATACAACCAGTCAAACCTAAAGGTAAAAAGGCCAAAAGTTATTGATCAAGGTGAAGAAATTTCACACTATGAGCTTATCAACAAATATTTTGAAGATGAGTAATATTCATGACTGCTAAGTGTTCTATCCTTATCTAACAGGAAATATATTCTTGTTATCAGTATACCCTGATGATGGAGAAAGTTAGAGCAGAGTCAATTCACCGGAGGCAACACAATGACAATTAGGCACCAGGCTAAGTTGCTGTGGTCCATCTGTGTTAATGCCTGTGCTGTATGTCCAAAAATTAAAGGATGGGGGGGCATACCGCAGGCTGGGATTATATGATTTTTTTGTGAGTAGACTCTGCATGCAACAGGGAATAACGTGTCCCTTCGGTAAGTTATGTTCATCAGGTTACAGGTATGGATCAAACTCATGAACATATCTCCAATGTAGGCACCATGTTCCGTTCGATAAAAGAGTGAGTTTTTCCTGTGCCGGATACAGCGTTTCAATCCTTGTTCGCAAATGTTGTTGTCAAGGGGGGCTCCGGGAACTATCAAAAATTGAGTCAGTTCCTTCCAGTGCTTGATCATGTAGGTGATCGCTTTACCGAGCCCGGAATTGGGCTCGACCAGCTTGTCTTTGAACTGAGTGTCGAGCCAGGAACGTAAAGCATTCATCTTTGAACTACTATGGACTTGGTGAAATGCCAACCGCTGATCTGGTGTCATGTTCTGCTCTTTGGTTTTTGCATCCATATGATATACCTCTGCCAATGTCTCAATGACATAGCGGCATTCATCCTGGAAACTTGCAATCACATCTACAAAGCTGCGACGGGAGTGGGTGAGACAATGACACAAGATAATGATAAATTCACTGGACATGTTTCTTGAAAGGGCATCACACATTTGAATCGGAGGGTCCTTTTCTTTAGCCCGCATTTCATAAAGGGAAGCGATGTTCTCTCCTGCATGATTACGGCCGGTGTAGAAAATGGCAATCCTTTTACCTTCATCAATTTTGGAGATGATACCCGATGTAAAGATCCCGGAAAATCGTTCCGTGTCCACAAAGGTTTCAAGAAAATAAAGTGGATGATTAGAAATCTTCTCCCAATCCCTGGAGATATTTTTTGCCATGAGCCCCAAAAGATGGGAAGCCAGGTGGGGCACCTTGACCCAGGGCAAAATAAGAAACCGGCTGTTGTACGCTATATATTGAAGGCGTTGTGCCCGATCCTCCTTGTTCCATCCGATATACCTGTCTCTGGCACCAATATGACGGGGCGCTGACGACCATGAAAAACAGGCAATGGGTCTGTCTTGAGCATACACCATGTATTTGAGCTGCTCGCCCAGGGGATGGCAATATCCCAGATAATGTTGATGCTCAATCAGGCTGTGGAGTTTAAGCATGAATCCCCTGGCCACCATATCCCTCAGGTTGCCGTTGGCCTGAACCCAGTTCCATGCCTTGCACAGCTCCTTTGATAGGGCATAACGGCTGGCACTGGGATTATTTGCCACCAGGGCATTGATGAAGTTGATATCTTCTTTTGTTGCGTTCTTGCCACGGTATGTGAGTATGATGTTATCTTCCATGGCCGGCTTATATAGCACAATGATATATGTGGAATGGGCACTTCCCCGTCGTTAATTTTTTCACAAAGAACTATTGCAAAGGTGTGAAACTAACAAAAAAGGCCATGACAAAAATTGAAGAGTCAATACATCGAATAACTGGGATTGAAAAATGGTTGCCTTGAGATCATCCCAATAATAGATCGCTGCTGTTACCCCGGCAGTCAGTGCAACAACACCAGCCACAACTAATCCGGCAGGGTTGGCATACATGGCGGCATTGAGCCATAGGAAACTGGTTCTGGCTGCAAGTAGGCCCCCTCTCATTATGGCCATGGCTTTTTCCATACCTTTGACTTGACCGAGTTTTCCTATGGAATCGGCCAGGCCATCGGTATCAGACATTAATAATTTGATCATACCCACGGCCTCATCAGACCCAAAGGCCTTTTTCAGGGAATCGGATTCTGCAACATGATAATGCAAGTTTTTTTCTGTAAAATTGCCGGGTCGGATTCCTTTTATGTCAAACAGCTTTTGTTAAAGGATTTCGGTCGTTTTCAAGGAACTTGTCGTCTAAAACATTTTTAAAATGCACATAAAAATATAGTGTCATCAATCTCCCGCCCTACGGTTGGGTTGCGAGTTCCAGGAAGGATAATTTTTTTTGAATAAAGCCTCAAAAAGAAATATCCTTCCTTCCATCGCTTTGGCGGAGTTAAAAGCAGGAATATAAATTCCTTTTTTAAAAGCAACATCGTTTACAGAGCGGGTTGGGATTACTCCTTGCACAATGACGTTCCCGGCCTTATTTGATTACGAAACTGCTTTCTCAATAGCATTATCTTTTGAATGCTCAGGGTTAAGGGTTACCTCATCTTTATAGACCAACGTTCCGTGGTTCTCTCCCGGGTTGCTTTGGTTAAATTTCCTTTTCGGGAAGATACCTTTTCCCGGTTTCCCACTCTTCACTTGTTTCTGATAATATGGCACTCACAAGCCTTAATAGAGATGCTTCATTTGGGAAAAGTGTGGCAACCCGAGTTCGGCGTTTGATCTCCCTATTCAGTCTTTCAACCATGTTGGTGGAACGTAATTTTTTCCTCTGATTTTCCGGCACGGAAAATACTGTAAACCCTTCAGGGATATTAGCTTCCATCCACGATGGATAGCTTGGAGGCGGATTTTGTATATTTCTCAATGCTCAAATCAAGCAACCTTTCGGCTTCTGACTGATTGGGAGAATTGAAAATATTCCTGATATCATTTGCTACTCCTTTGCGCATATCC
>PIVS01000107.1 GCA_003353855.1 Desulfobacteraceae bacterium | reverse complement strand
AATGCCCCCTATGAAAGTCATATGAAATCGGTATTCAAAGCAGTTCACTGCGGTATGGGCCATGGAAAAATGACCTCCCGGCTCTATGACACCTGGGTGGCAAGAAATGATAAAATGGCCCTATCCATATCACAATTATATGAAAAAAATGCCAAAGGGCCCATCGTGGTCGTCATTGGCGGAGGGCATACAGAACATGGACTGGGTGTCATGGACAGAGTCAAGGCACTGAATCCGGACATTTCCCAGGTAAATATCGGGCTGACCGAAATCACAAGAGATCCTTCCGTGCTTGAAGATTATATCCAGCCCCTTGAACTGGAAGGGTTTGAAGCAATGCCGCCTGCTGACTATATCTGGTTTACCCAGAGGGTCTCCTACAAGGATCCCTGTGAAGAATTTAAAGCATCCCTTAAAAAGATGAAACAAAAAAAATAAAACTTACCGGGTTTTGATAAAAGGTTTTATTTTCTGATCTTTAATCAGAATGTGATGCAGCAGCCTGTTTTCAATGGTTTTCATGATTTGTAAATTTAAAACATGGTTTCCTGTGCTGATATCCAGGATATTAAAAAACAGGACCGAATCCTTGCTCAAAGCATCAATCTCTTTTTTCTTCTCTTTAAAATTCCAGATTCGAACCTGTTCCAGCTCATTGTCCGGGGGGCATAGCTGGTATTTGAAACAAAAAACACTGGACTTTTTCTAAAACAAATGCAAACATTCTCTAATAAGCAAACCCCATACGTAACAACTTTCTTTTTTAGTCAAGGCAAACTTTTTCTCTCCCCCCCTTGCAAATTAATTTAATAATGTTTATTGTTTAAACCAAGAACTAACTTTGTTTCCGAATATTAAGCAAAGGCGTTCTGTAAGGTTTTAAATCTTTACACTATTATAAAGGAGCCAGCATATGAAAAACAGAGCACTGAGAAGGCACCAGACAAGCAGAATTAAACGTAAAGTTGAAAAAACATATAATAGTTGCATCGAAGAACTCTCCGGAGCAGACCGTGAGCATGTGGAAGGCAATGTTGAGAAGCTGAAAAAAGTCTGTGCATCCCCCTATTCCGCGGAACATGACCGGAGCTTGGGGCACAAAACCATTCAGGAACGCAAACACGACATTACCATGCGGGAACAACTACAATAAACTAAAGTAATTTATAGGGCCCCGGATGAAGTTCTGATTCCGGGGCTTTTTTTCCATGGAAACATGTCCCACCCTGGTTTAACCATAATCAATCCAGCCGGTTCAACAGAACCTGCCGCGGTTTCACCCCGTCAGAAGGCCCGACAATCCCTTTTTTTTCCATCAGGTCGATGATCCTTGCGGCCCTGTTGTAGCCGACCCTGAGGGCGCGCTGGACACTTGAAATGGAGGCCTGACGGGTGTTCATTACAAACTCCAGGGCAGCCTGGTATTTTTCGTCATAATCATCCCCGTTGACCTCAACGGCTGAGGGTTCTTCCTCTTTTTCAGTGACAACGTCAAGCAGATACTCAGGCTTTCCCTGGGCTTTGACAAAATCGGTGATGGTGACAAGTTCCTCTTCGGACAGATAGGTGCCGTGGACCCTTGTCAGTCGGGCAGTACCAGGAGGCACAAAAAGCATATCACCTCGGCCCAGAAGGGTTTCTGCCCCGTTGGAATCGATGATGGTCCTGGAGTCGGTTTTGGAGGAAACCTGGAATGATATCCGGGTGGGGAAGTTGGCCTTGATAATGCCTGTGAGCACATCAACAGAGGGGCGCTGGGTGGCAAGGATGAGATGAATGCCTGCAGCCCTGGCCATCTGGGCGATCCGGGTGAGGGAAAACTCGATATCCTTACTAGCTGTCATCATCAGGTCGGCCAGCTCATCGATAATGATGACGATGTAGGGAAAGGCGTCAAACCCGTCCTCATTTTCATATTCCGACAAATCTTGGGCCTTTATCTTCCGGTTGTACTGTTCAATGTTTCTCACCTGCAGCCGGGCAAGCTTTTCATATCGGCGCTCCATCTCCCGGACCACCCACTGAAGCGCAATATTGGCCTTTTTCATGTCGGTGATAACCGGTGTGATCAGGTGGGGAATATCATTAAACAGTGACAGTTCGATACGCTTGGGATCGATCATGATAAACTTGACCTTGTCCGGCGATGACTTGTACAAGATACTGGTGATCATGGCGTTCAAGGCAACGCTTTTACCCGTTCCAGTGGCCCCGGCAATGAGCAGGTGGGGCATTCTTTCCAGCCCCACCACCACAGGGTTGCCGATGATATCTTTACCAAGGCACACAGGGGTGCAAGAATCGATGCCGGTAAATTCATCTGAACCCGCAATATCCAAAAAAGGAACAATACTCATCTGTGCATTGGGAATCTCAATGCCGATTACATCTTTGCCCGGGATCGGGGCAACAATGCGGATACTAAGGGCGCTCAGGGCAAGGGCAAGGTCATCGGCCAGGTTTACGATCTTGCTGATCTTGATGCCAGGGGCGGGCTTGTATTCAAAGGTGGTGATAACCGGGCCGGGCGAGACTTCCATGACCTCACCCTTGATGCCGAAGTAGCTGAGTTTTTGTTCAAGCAGCTCCGCATCACGCCTTATGGCCTCATGGTCAACTGCTTCCTGCAAGTCCGCTTTTTGAAGAAACTCCAGGGGCGGCAGCCGAAATTCATCAATCCTGATGTCAGCGGACGATTTGAAAAGGGCGCTTGGTTTCTCTGCCGCATTGATCTTCAGCCGGGGAGAGGGCTGGGGCTTCGGTTCCGGTGCAGGCGAGGGTTGAAGCGCTTTTTCAGGAAGGATCTCAGGTTCGGGCTTTACCTTGGTGCCTTTTAAGGGATAAGGTGATATGGACTGTTTCAGCGTATCCAATACCTGCTTTACCAGGGGAGCTGGTTGGGCCACAGCCTTGTCCACTGCCTTGTCCACTGCCGGGGCCACAGTTGGTGCCGCAGTTGGTGCCGCAGCTGGTGCCGCAGCTGGTGCCGCAGTTGGTGCCGCAGTTGGTGCCGCAGCTGGTGCCGCAGCTGGTGCCGCAGCTGGTGCCGCAGCCGGGGGCGCAGCCGGGGGCGCAGTTGGTGCCGCAGTTGGTGCCGCAGTTGGTGCCGCAGCTGGTGCCGCAGGCGAGGGCGCAGTTGGTGCCGCAGCTGGTGCCGCAGGCGAGGCTTTTGCTGTTGCTGATTTAGCCCTATTCCGATACATGGCTTTGAGTTCTTCTAACTCCTGAAGAAGCTTTTTGTAGCGGTCCTCAAAGCGGATATATCTGTCTGAGATGTTCAGGTTTGACATCAGCAGCTTTGCATACGGACTTGATTTTTCCCCTGCGGACTGGAATTTTTTTTCAACGTTTTCCATTTCACCGACCATGATATCGGCAATCCGCTGTGCGTTTGCCATGCCGGTCTCCCCATCGATTTTAAATCTGTATTTCCCGCATTCTGTTTTGACGGTCAACAGGTTGTTATCAAGACTGTAAGTATTTTTTTTCACGCTGCCTGCTTCTTTATTGATTCTGGAAAAAACGTAGGGCGATAGGGCCTGGGTCAAACTTAATACTGAATCCGGTCCTTTTTTTTTGAACAGTGATTTTTTTAATCAGGATCCAGGGGCGTTCAATACTTGCAAGGCAAAAAATTTATTAAAATAACAACCTAACCAGGTAATAGACCAGGGGAATAAAGACCGCCGGCAGCATATTGCCCACCTTGATCTTTTTGTCCCGGAGCATATTCAGGCCCAGGGCCAGAATCAAAAGGCCGCCGGTACCTGACATCTGGTTGACAACAGCAGGTATGAGCAATGGCTTTAACACACCTGCCGCAAGGGTTATCACCCCCTGGTATACCAGAACGGGGATAGCTGCAAACATCACCCCTATCCCCAGAGAAGTGGTCAGGATAATACTGATAATTCCATCTATGCAGGCCTTGGCAAACAAGGTGTCATGGTTGCCGGTAAGCCCGCTTTCAAGTGATCCCACAATGGCCATGGACCCCACACAATACATTAAAGAGGCAGTGACAAAGCCTGCGGAAAACCCATTGGAATTTTTGGAAAATTTTGTTTCCAGAAAATTACCCACCCGTTCCAGATAAGATTCAATCCCGATGAACTCACCCACAACAGAGCCGATTGCCAGGCTGATAATAATAATGAGCAGATCATCACAGCCCAGGGCACTTTTAATCCCCACCAGGATAACGGTGAGCCCCATGGCCTGCATCACCGTTTGATTGTATTTTTCAGGAACGCCGTTTTTAAACAAAATTCCCACAAGGCTGGCACAGATTATGGCCGCGCAGTTGACAAGGGTTCCCAGCACGTCAGCTCAGACTCCGTTTAAAGGGGTATGCAATTTAAAAAAAAGTATCCTGAATATAATCAACCCCGTTTTTAAACAAACGGATACCAATTGTCATGCCCGTATCCATCTCATCTCCACGGCGTTTACACTGCTCTTTTTTCCTGGTCCAGTCCGGGTGATTTGTAAAATGGTTATAGGCTTCCGGATGGGGCATGAGACCGAATATCCGTCCGGAAGGATCACAGATCCCTGCAATATCTTCCATGGACCCGTTGGGATTTAAAGGGAAAACACCCTTTGCAGCAACACCTTTGCTGTCAGCATATTGGAAGACCACCTGGTTATTGGCCACAAGCTGAGAAATAACCTCTGGGTCGGCAATGACTTTTCCCTCTCCGTGGCGGATGGGATAATCGGCCATGTCAATCCCCCGGGAAAAAACACAGGGGCTGTCCCCATTTCCGGCCAAGTGGACCCATTCATCTCTGAAATTTCCGCAGTCATTATAGGTTATGGAAACAGATCGCTGGGTATAATCTGCCCCGAGGCCCGGCAGAAGTCCCAGGTTTACCAAGGCCTGGAATCCGTTGCAGATCCCGATAATCAGTTTTCCCTCTTTAACAAAGGAAAGCAGATCCGCGCCAATATGGTTTTTGAGTTTCAATGCCTGGATCACACCGGCACCATGGTCGTCCCCCCAGGAAAATCCACCGCCAAAGGCAAGGATATGATAATCCTCAAGCTTCTTCCTGCCGGCAATCAATGAATTAATATGGACCCTATGGGACTGGGCACCGGCCAGATCAAATGCCAGGGCGGTTTCATTGTCACAATTCAAGCCAAAACCGGTTAAAATAAGTGCTTTAACCTTTTTCATATATAATCTCCAAAGGTCCTGTTAAACGCCTTGTCAAGGGCATCGCAAGACAGATTAACAAGGGTGGTTTTATCCTGACCCTCTATTTTCAAACAATGATCCTCTGTGACAACCCCCACACAACGGACAGGCAGGCCTTTACATAATTTTTCAAACACAGACTTATTATCAGGGGAAACCGTAACAATAAACCGCCCGGCTGACTCTGAGAACAAAAGGATATCATAGGACAGACCCGCAGTTGATCCATCCTTGCCTTCATTGGCAAGGGGCAGACAGGACAGATCAATCTCCAACCCCACTCCTCCGGCCATGGCCATGAGGCCAAGGTGCACTCCGAGCCCTCCCCTTGCCACGGCATGGCTGGAGGCGACAAGTTCCTTATCAATGGCTTTTTCCAGGGTTTTATAACAGATTTTAAATGAGTCAAAATCCACAGTCGGGATATTTTTACCGGTTTTGCCGAATAGGTCGTAATATTCAGATCCTCCCAACTCATTGGACGTGATTCCCATGACATAGACAAAATCCCCGGGGACCTTGGGGTCCATGGTCACGCATTTTGATATATCGTCCAAAACAGATGTGGCAGAAAACTGAACAGTCTCAAGAGCTGAAACCTTAACCCGTTCTCCAAATTCACCCTCAAGATGACCATCCACATACATGCTGTCCTTGCCGGAAAGCAAGGGGATTTTATAGGCCATACATATATCTTTTAGGGCCCGGCATGCCCTGACCAGCTGGGCAGCCTTAAATTTACCATCGGGATTTTTCTTTTCGTCAAATCCAATATTGGGCCAGCAAAAATTATCCACCCCCCCAATATGGTCAAAGGATCCGCCAACGGCGATGAGACGTCTAACGGTTTCATCAATGGTGCAGGTCATCATGTGATAGGCGTCAATCCTGGAATACCAGGGCAAAAGACTCTGGGAAAAGGCAAGCCCCTTTTCCGAGGTCAGCACAGGTCGAGTCACCGAGGCATCCGAGGGAATGTTGTGGTTAACACCCACCATGGGTTTGATAACGGAACCGCCCTGGACCTCATGGTCATACTGCCTAAGAATCCATTCTTTGGAACAGAGGTTGGGCCGGGCCAGCATCCGGGTAAGCAGACCGTTAAAATCAGAAGGAGTGCTGATCACAGGTTCTACCAGCCCCCGGGTTTCCGGCGGCAGCCAGACAGCATCAAATTCCCATGAGGGGAATCCCTTGTCAAGCAGATCCATATCCACATAGGCGCAGGTTTCATCTTTATATTTGATATGAAGCTTGCCCGTATCTGTGTATTCACCGATCACCGTACTTTCCACCTCATGCTCCCGGGACAATTCCATGAACCGGTCAAGGTTTTCAGGCCGCACCGCTATGGTCATGCGTTCCTGGGATTCGGAAATCCAGATTTCCCACATGTCCAAGCCCTCATATTTTAAAGGCACCCGGTCCAGCCATACCTCGCAGCCGTTGGACAGCATGGCGGATTCGCCCACAGAAGAGGAAAGCCCCCCGCCGCCGTTATCTGTGATAAAGGTGGTCAACCCTTCGTCCCTGCATATTAAAAGAAAATCATGCATTTTTTTCTGGGTATAGGGATCACCGATCTGCACATGGCCCGCCGGTGTATTTTCGGAAAAACTCTCGGATGAGGCAGTTACCCCGTGGATACCGTCCTTGCCCACCCGGCCGCCGCTCATGATGATCAATTCGCCGGGGGAAGTTGTCTTTTCATGGCTGGGTTTGCCGCCAAGAAGGGTTGGCATAATACCCAAAGCTGTCACAAAAACAAGGCTTTTACCCATATACCCCGAATCAAACAGGGTTTGGCCGAATGTGGTGGGAACCCCGCTTTTGTTTCCACCGTCCTTGACCCCTTCAATCACCCCGTCTAAAAGGCGTCTGGGGTGCAAGGGGGGATTCAAAGGACCGTCATACCCGACATCTCCCACACAGAATCCAAAACTGCCCATGAAAAGCTTGGCACCAAGTCCGGTTCCCATGGGATCGCGGTACACCCCGACAATTCCTGTTATGGCCCCGCCATAGGCTTCCATATTAGAAGGAGAATTATGGGTTTCGCCGGTGACCACATAATTGTTATCATCGTCAAATTTCCCCACACCCGCATTGTCCCATAAAACTGATACCACCCAGTCCTTTTCTTCCTTAAGGGCCAGGGTGGGTTCCTGGATATAGGTTTTAAACAGGGAGTTTTCCACAACACTCTCATTGGTGGATGCGTCCTTGTATTGAAATATGCCGTTAAAGGTGTTGTGATTGCAATGGTCACTTCTGGCCTGGGAAATATATTCCAGTTCCAGATCCGTGGGGGTGGAGAGTCCGACCTCTTTTCTTTCTTCAAGAACTTTTTCATTCAAAAAATAGTCCCGGATGACGGGAATATCCTGTGGATTCAAGGCCAGATTTCTCTCATCGCTGATTCTTGAAAGCATCTCATCGGAATCGATTGATATGGTTTCAAAACATGGGGTATGGTCAAGAATTACCTTTGCCGGTTTTACATCTGCACCAATTGACCTGTCCCAATCTTCAATGGAAAAAATCTTGAACTGCTGGATGATGGGATTGGACAAGAGTTCTATTGCCAATGTTTCAACCTCAACACGTGTAAGGGTTTTCCCTTTCAGACAATACCGTTTGGAGGTGTAAATTCCCTCATCCCCACCAAAAGTTTTGTCCAGCACATCGGTGATGGCTTCCATGGCGGTGGCACCGGCATTATCCTTTACACCGGGACGAAAACCGATCCAGACACACCAGTCAAAATCAATATCCAGAGGATGTAAACTGGATACCTGGGTTACAGGGTTTGTCAGGATCTCATCCTTTACCCGATCAAGTCCGCCCTTGTCCAGATCAGAATCAATGGTCACGATGTGAATACACCGTGCCGCCTCGATGTTGATCCCAAAATAGGAATCTGCTTTTTTCTTTAAAGAAGATGCTTCTGCATCCCGAAGCTCTTGTTTGAGAGCAATTTCAATACATGAGATCATTTTATCCACCCGATATTATCTATCCGATTTTATATTACTGTTTTTATCAATCTGATTTTATCAATCTGATTTTATCAATCTGATTTTATCAATCTGATTTTATCTATGCTGGTCCTATTAACCGTTGATCATCCTAACAATGTCGTTATAAAAAACAAAAACCATTAATGCAACAAGCAGTGCTGCACCGAACTGAATCAGTTTTTCCCGCAATTTTTCACTTACCGGTTTTCCCGTGACCGCCTCAATTCCGAAAAAAAGCAGGTGTCCGCCGTCCAGAACCGGAATTGGAAATAAATTTATAATACCCAGGTTGACGGAAAGCAATGCAATAAACCAGACAAAGTTTACCAATCCGGCCTTGGCCTGCTCCCCTGCCATCTGGGCAATCATCAAAGGTCCTCCCAGATTATCCGCAGAAACGCTGCCGCTGACCATTTTAACAACAGATAGAATAGTCAGTTTCACAAGGCCATAGGTATCTGATATGGAGCGTCCCATGGCCTGGAAGGGGTTCAAACTTTTATGGAAGGTTTCGCCGGTTCCCAGAATGCCGATGACATATTTATCCACATCCTCGCCGAATACATTTTTCCCGATCCGCTTCTCAGGTGTAAGTTTCACACCGATCATCTGCCCGTCCCGCTGGATGACAATATCCAATTTCTCGCCGGTCCCGGCACTGATAACCTGGAAAATATCTTCAAAGGAATCAATCGGGTTTTGATTGATGTCCTTAATTATATCCCCGGATTTAAGCCCGGCACTCTGGGCCGGTGTATTTTCCAGAACCTTGCCTATGACCGGGGCTGCCATGTATATCCCCGAAAACTGATACAGCACATAAAAAATAAAAATTGCCAGGATAAAATTAAAGGCCGGCCCTGCAGCCACAATAAGGCTCTTTTTAGCAAGGCTTTTATGGGTAAAGGACAGGGAAGCATCCGCAGGATCAATTGTTATTCCAGGCTCCTCCCCTACCATTTTCACATAGCCGCCCAGGGGAATGGCAGAAATACAATACTCGGTCCTCCCGTATTTTTTCTTAAAAAGTTTGGGACCGAATCCCAGGGAGAATACATTAACCCCGACCTTACAAAGCCTTGCAGCTATGAAATGTCCGAATTCATGGCAAAAAACAAGAATACCAATTACAACAACAAATGCGGCAGCAGAGTAACCCATTTAAGACCTCACTTTTTTATCAGAGATTTGGCTTTTTCCCTCGCCCAATTATCAGCTTCAATAATACCTGAAAGATCAGGATTGTCAATGCGGGTATGAAGCCCCATGGTACTGGAAATAATTTTAAAGATACCTATAAACCCAATCCGCTTTTCAAGAAAGGCCTGAACTGCCACCTCATTGGCTGCATTCATCACAGCCGGCAAAGTACCACCTTGTTTGCAGGCTTCAAAGGCAAAGGTCAGGGAGGGAAATTTATCCACATCGGGTGGGTCAAAGGTCAGTGAACGGATGCCTGAAAAATCAGGAAAATCCGTATTCAGATTAAGACGGGCGGGCTGGGACAATGCGTAGGCAATTGCCTCCTTCATATCCGGAACCCCCATCTGGGCGATGACAGCTCCATCATTAAATCCCACCATGGAATGAACTACACTTTGGGGGTGTACGAGCACCTCAATTTCATCCTGGGAAACGCCGAACAAATGAACAGCCTCAACAACTTCAAGCCCTTTGTTCATTAAGGTGGCAGAATCAATGGTAATCTTATGCCCCATATTCCAGGTGGGATGGTTCAGGGCATCTTCAATACTAATGGTCCCAAAATCTTCAAAGGGGCGCTTTCTAAATGGACCGCCGGAAGCAGTCAAAAATATCCGTTTAAAATCCTTTGCCCTGTTGCCGGCCAGGCATTGAAAAATAGCTGAATGCTCACTGTCCACGGGCAGAATATCCACTCCGTTTTCCCGGGCCTTTTCCATGACAATCTCTCCTGCCATGACAAGGGTCTCCTTGTTGGCCAGGGCAATTTGCTTTTTGGCCTCTATGGCGGCAAGGGCAGGCTTCAATCCTGCAGCTCCCACCATGGCCAGCAAAACCATGGCTGAGGTTTCCCAGGCAGCAGCACTCACATACCCGATTTCCCCATATTGAATTTCCGGTTTGCACCTTCCCGTCAGAGATTTCGTAAGCTCCAGGGCCCTTGCCTTATCAAATACGGCAACCATTTCCGGCTCAAATTCTTCAATCTGACGCACCAACAAAGGGATATTATTGGCTGCTGTCAGAGCCTTAATCCTGAATCGATCAGGATGCATTCTGACAACATCCAGGGCACTGGTGCCGATGGATCCGGTGGACCCTAGTACAGACAAGAATTTCATATAACAAACACCAGATAGACATAGAGAACGGGAATGGCCATCAAGAGACCGTCAATCCGATCCAGCATCCCCCCGTGCCCGGGCAGTATGCGCCCGGAATCCTTGATGTGGGAAGCCCGCTTCAAGGCCGACTCAAACAGATCTCCCACCTGACCTGCCACCCCCATCATAAAAGAACAGGGTATGGTTAACAATGCCAGGGAAAAACTGTCAAAAAAGATGAGGGAAAAAATAAAACCTGCAAGAACAGCGGCTGCAAACCCGCCCAGGGATCCTTCAATGGTTTTATTGGGACTGATATTGGGGGCAAGTTTATGTTTCCCGAAAAAGGTCCCTGTATAAAAAGCACCGGTATCATTGGCAAAGATGACAATCAATAGCCAAATGATCCAGAACACACCCCCATCCAGTTCTTTGAGAAAAACCAGCAGGGAAAGGGAAACAGGAATATAAACAATCCCCAGGACCTGCTTGGATATTATATCAAAAGCAGTGGGGTCAGAGGGAAACCGGGACAATACAAAAACGGACAAGGTCAAGAGATTCAGAGTAAGTACCAGGAACAAAACCTGCCAGGACCCGAGACAGGCCCCGACGACCAGGGCCATGGAAATGGCATATGAAATTATTTTAAGGGTGTTGGATACAGGCCTGTCATCCCGGGCGAAAATAATTCTTAAATATTCCCGGACAGCTGCAATGGCCACACCTGAAACAAGGACTGCCAAAAGGAGAGTATTGCCTTTTATGAGAATCCATAAAACAAGGGGGCCAAGTATTATTGCGGTGAGCCATCGTTTGAGGTGCTGCATTTTACTTTACCGAACCTTCGGTCCCTTTTTTGATAGTTTCTTAAAATCTCAATAAAATCATCTCTTGTAAAATCGGGCCACAGGGTATCGGCCACAAAAAATTCTGAATAGGCGGCCTGCCACATCATAAAATTGCTAAGTCGAAATTCCCCGCTGGTTCTAATGATCATATCAGGATCAGGCATCTGCCGTGTATATAAATGATCAGAAATCATCTCTTCGGTGATCTCATGGGGCTGAATATCGCCGGCTTTTATTTTCCGGGCAAGGGTCTGGACGCCCCAGGTAATCTCCTGACGGCTGCCGTAGCTCAGGGCCAGATTTAATACCATGCCTTGATTTCCCCGGGTCATCTCCATTGTTTTATCAGCCTCTTCCTGGATATCTGCAGGCAGTTTCTCTTTTTGTCCCAAAATGTTCAGCCGAACACCCTTGGCCGTTAACTCATCCCTTTCAGACGCAAGAAAGCGTTTGAGCAGCTTCATCAATGCCGAGACTTCAAGTTTTGGCCTTGCCCAGTTTTCAGTGGAGAATGCATATAAGGTAAGCATTCCAATACCAAGCTCCCTTGCGGCGGTGACAATGGAACGAACAGCCTGGGAACCCTTTTCATGGCCTTGAACACGGTTCATCAACCGTTTTTTTGCCCATCGGCCGTTGCCGTCCATAATAATGGCAACGTGGACAGGAAGTTTTTCCGGATCAAGACTTGCGCCTTGCATGATCTCAGACTTCAAGTATTTCCATTTCCTTGGCTGAAAAGATGGCATCTAACTTTTTGGTGTATAGATCGGTTAAATCCTGCACCAGTTTTTGACCTTTAAAGCAGTCATCCTCAGAAATATCTCCTTCCTTTTGAAGATCCTTGAGCATTTCATTGGAATCCCTTCTGATATTCCGGACAGCCACTTTATAGTCTTCGCAAATTTTGGAGGCCCCTTTGGCAATTTCCTTTCTTCGCTCCTCTGTAAGCGGAGGAATGGAAATCCGAATCAATTTACCGTCATTGGAAGGGGTAAGCCCTATATTGGCCTTCAGAATTGCCTTTTCAACCTCGTTGATAACGGTCACATCCCAGGGCTTAACAGTAATCAACCGGCTTTCGGGAATTGACACGGTGGCCATTTGCGGAAGAAGGGTCTGTGTACCGTAATAATCGACTCTAACTCCGTCAAGTATTGCCTGAGATGCTCTGCCGGTACGAACCGTTGTCAACTCTTTTTCAAAGGCTTTTTCAGATTTCCCCATTCTGTCTTTGGTTTCTTCGAGCACTTCATTTATCA
>PIVS01000583.1 GCA_003353855.1 Desulfobacteraceae bacterium | reverse complement strand
TGCAATTAAATATTTGACCGGGACTATATCTATTTAAGAAAAAGAACTCCTGAATGAGCGCCTTGATTCTTTTATTATAAAGCTCAACAAGGGAAATGCACCGGGCGAGCCGGTGATTTTGGTTGTTACAAAACCGTCGGTTTGTGGGGACCTATAAAGAGGAAGAATATGTTGGCAATAGGATACTTGACAACAATATTGAAATATTAAAAAGCTATAACACAGGATGAAGTGAATGTTTCCTGGGGGGAATGATGGTAACCTGGACAACGAAAAACGGAGTTGAAATATCCCAAATATTGGCTCGGCGCTGCAACTGCTATGTGGTAAGGCATCGGGGCCGTTTTCTTCTTGTGGACACCAGCAGGCGCACGGAAAGGGAAAATCTCACCCAGGCCCTGGACTCGCTGGGCATTACGAGACTCTCTCTTCTCGTACTCACCCATTGTCACTTTGATCACACGGAAACTGCCGCCTCTTTTTGCCCGGCCGCGGGATGTGGTTGAACAGGCCTGGTTCCGCCGCAGGCAGGACTCTTCTCCTTCAACCGGGTCCTAAATGATCTTTTTTTGCTTCAAGGACACCGGTTACCGGATTTTTTATCGGCGGATATTTCTAAAGATATACAAATTAGATTCCACAAAAACTTGGAGGAGTGAATTATGACGCAGTTGGATTCAAAATTTATCAGAAGTCAATTTCCTGCATTTGAAGAGCCGTCATTAAATGGATGGGGCTTTTTTGAAAATGCAGGCGGGTCCTATGCCTGTGGGCAGGTGATTTCCTGTCTGAACGACTACTATATACGGACCAAGGTTCAACCCTATTATAATTACCCTGCATCACAAAAAGCGGGGGTGGCAATGGATGAGTCCTACCGCCAACTGGCAGCATACCTCAATGTCAGCGAAGATGAAGTCCAGTTTGGCCCGTCAACCTCTCAGAACCTCTACGTTCTGTCCCAGGCCTTCCGAGAACTGTGGAACGATGGGGATGAAATCATCCTGTCCAACCAGGACCACGAGGCCAATGCCGGATTTTGGAGACGCCTTGAAAAAACAGGCATCGTGATCAAGGAATGGTGCGTTGATCCTGAGACAGGAATGTTGAATCCGGATGATCTGGATTCCATGCTGTCCCATAAAACCAGATTGCTGGCATTCCCTCATTGTTCCAATATAATTGGCCATGTCAATCCGGTGGCTGAAATCGTATCAAAGGCAAAGACAAAAACAGCCGGCATTTGCGTAGTTGTGGACGGGGTGGCCTATGCCCCCCATGGACTGCCGGACATTGGATCGCTGGAGGCGGATATTTACCTGTTTTCCCTTTACAAGACATGGGGACCGCATCTCGGGCTCATGGTCATTAAAAAAGAGGTCATGGATGAATTGCCCAACCAAGGCCACTTCTTTAATAAACACACTATTCGAAAAAAGATGCTGCCGGCTGGCCCTGACCATGCACAGATCGCTGCCGCTTCCGGTGTGGCCCGGTATCTTGATACTGTTTATGAGCACCATTTCTCTAAAACGGTTGATCAGGCAGAAAAAGGAAGGCATCTTAAAAAACTGTTCCAGGATCATGAGAGACGTCTGCTGGCAAAGCTCCTGGAATGGCTGCGGCAGCGCGATGATATTTTCATTGTTGGACCGGATGATCCAGAACTGCGAGTCTCAACCGTATCCATCGTACCAAAAAAGAAATCAATTGATGAGATCTTTTCGGTACTGACAGCAAAGAAACTGATGGCAGGACAAGGACATTTTTACGGTGTCCGCCCGTTAATGGGATTGAACATCCCCCTTGACACTGGTGTCCTACGATTATCATTTCTCCATTACACAATCGAGGATGAAATCAGCCAACTTATTGACGGGCTTTCCGCTGCTCTGGGTTAACACAATGAATCTCCAGCGGCTAAAATCACTTTTGGTTTGTACTGGATGATTATAAAACCGTTTGAAGCCCTATCATTTTTTTTAAAGAGCATGTTGACCCTCTCTTTTCAAAGAGGTATGATTAAATCATACTTTTACGGAGGATCATAAATGCAACAAAAAAAAGTCGAAAGAATTACAATCACCTTACCGCCCGATATGCTGGCCTCTATCAAAAAAGAGGTTCGCTCAGGTTCCTATGCTTCAACGAGTGAACTAATAAGGGAAGCCATGAGAATGTGGCAGAAAAGAGAAGAAGAACACAAGGCAAGGATTTCTTTAATCCGTGAACGTCTGGCACATTCAGAGCAGAGCGGTGAACCCGTTCCGCTTAATATAGCTTTTAAAACCATCGAGGAGCTACACCAACAACGGACAAAGAAAGAAGTCTGATGAAAACATATAAACTCTATTTGATGCCGGATGCAATCAAAGATCTGGAACATATCTATGAATATATTTCAGCACAACGTGGCTTTCCTGAAAGAGCTTGGGCATTCATTGAAAAGCTTAGACTCAAATGTCAAAAGTTAGAAACGGCACCACTAAAAGGGCAGCAACGCAACGACTTAATGAAAGATTTAAGAATCTATCCTCTCAATAAAAAAACCGTTGTAGCTTTTGTAGTTGATGAAGACCAACATGCGGTTAGGATTCTGAATATATTCTATGGGGGTGGAGATTATGAAGCTATTATGTCAGCCCCAAAAATATAATATTAGGCAATGATACATCATACAAATTTCTTATCCTAACAAAAAAATGCTGCGGTTGCATTAAAACCGCCAAGCTGAACCTGAACTTTGATGTGTCAAGCAATGTCCGGCGTTTGTCCTTGATGACGGTTCAGTATTAAAAATCAATAAATTCTTCGGGTTTGCCGAGGATGTCTTAAATTGGTTGTAACCAGCGTTTGATCCTCCTCCAAAAAACTGGAGACCGAGTTAATCCACTTTTTTTTGTAACCAAGTTAGTGTTTCCGGGAAAGTCTTGAATGTCACTTCCGTTCCTGTTTCGTCGTAGGATTCATTTATGATGCTGGCTTTGTTTCTTAACTGTCCTAGAAGGTGTCCTTTGTCGTACGGGATCACCA
>PIVS01000582.1 GCA_003353855.1 Desulfobacteraceae bacterium | reverse complement strand
CCCAACCCTCTCTGTAAACGCTGTTGCTTTTAAAAAGGAATTTATATTCCTGCTTTTAACTCCGCCAAAGCGATGGAAGGAAGGATAATTCTTTTTGAGGCTTTATTCAAAAAAAATTTTCCTTCCTGGAACTCGCAACCCAACCGTAGGGCGGGAGATTGATGACACTATATTTTTATGTGCATTTTAAAAATGATTTAGACGACAAGTTCCTTAAAAACGACCGAAACCCTTAACAAAAGCTGTTTGACATAAAAGGAATCCGACTCGACAATTTTACAAAAAAAAATTTGCATTATCTCATACGTGGCAAATAATTGCTGTTTTTTTGCTTTGTTTAAGTCAATCCTTATTGATCGGTTACTTGCTGGTTCAAAAAAAAAGATCAGGCTATCGGAACTAAAGCTCTCAAAAACAAGAAAATTCAGAGACGATCTGATAAAAACAGCCAATGCTTTGATTTTGGGTCTGGATACCCGGGGCAATGTTACCTTGCTGAATCCTGCAGCAGAGAAGGTAACCGGATATCTCAAATCCGAGATAGAAGGGAAAAACTGGTTTGAGATGTTAATTCCCGGGGGAAAGCATCAAGAGATATTGGATGAACTTAATCATCTTTCAGATGAAGGCCTGCCCCGATGGTATGAAAATAAAATTCTGACAAAAAACGGCAGGGAACGAATCATCTCCTGGAGTCACAGTAAAATCAGGGAGAATGGAAAAACCGAAGGGACAATTTTAATTGGTATTGATGTTACCGAACGTAAGCTGGCAGAAGGATTACTAAAGGAAAGTGAAGAAAAATACCGGGAAATCATGGAGAGCACCCCGTATATTCGTTACCGGACGGATCTGGAAGGTTCTATCACTTTTGTATCCAAGGCGATCGAAAAATTAACCGGATATACAGTAGAAGAGATGATGGGGCGCAATATGGCCGATCTGTATTTATACCCGGAAAAAAGAAAAAAAATCCTGGCAGTTCTTGATAAAGAGGGGCATATTTCAGATATTGAGATTCAACTCAAACATAAAGACGGGCCAGTCTGGTGGGCCTCTTCGAATTCTCAATTATTCACAGATCAAATCGGGAAAATTTTGGGCGTTGAAGGGAACCCCAAATGAACGATAAAATCCCCCCGCTTCACCCAGGAGAAATCCTTTTGGAAGAATTCATAAAACCGTTAGGGATTAGCCAATATAAACTGGCAAAAGATATTGATGTGTCTCAAATGAAAATCAGTGCCATTGTAAATAAAAAAAGAAGCATCACACCGGATACGGCCCGCCGATTTTCAAAATATTTTGATACTTCTGTTGAATTTTGGACCGGGCTCCAGAGTGATTTTGATGTAGAAATAGCAATGGACAACAGGGAATTATCTGATAGTCTCGATAGGATACAACCTTTATTAAAGAATATGCACCCTGCCTGATTATATTTGACAACCTTGATTTTATGGATTATAAAATTGAACAAATGATGCAAAAGTTCAATTTTTTAATACCAACAGGTGACCCATGGCAGGAAAAAAGGAAAAATACCAAAAGCTTTTTCAGGAATCCCTGAGGCTTTTTTCAGTCTTTGGCTATAAAAAAACCACCATTGAGGATGTTGCCAGACAGCTGTCCATGACCAAGGGCAACCTCTACTTCTACGTTAAAAACAAAAAAGACCTCTATCACCAGACCATCCACTGGGCCCTGACCCAATGGCAGGCCCATGTCATCAAGGCCGTGGAAAAAGAGACCTGCCCCAAAGAAAAATTCAAAACCATGGCATCTACTGCCATGGCCTATATTGAGGCCAACAAGTCACTTCGCAAGCTGTTGATCGATGACCCGGACATTTTCACCCTGGACCGGGAAAAGGACCGGTTCCCCGAAGCCAACCAGGCAGCCCGGGAGATTATCAGGTCCATTGTCGACCAGGGAATTGATGAAAACCTGTTTTCGGTCACTGATGTTAACGCCACAACCGAATACATGTTCAGTGTTTATATGATGTTCCTGATCCAGACCTATGTGTTTCTGGATTCCACTGCATTCCAGCAGATGTTTGATGCTGCCCTTGAATTGAATCTACGGGGACTGAGCACCAGTCCCCCAAAACCATAACCTAAGGAATCGTTACAAAATAACTTGATCTAAATTATTTCCAAAAACCCTTAAAAGACAGGGTATTTTGAAAACAAAAGATTAAGTAATTTTGGAGCCGCTCCTAACCCCATAACCCAAGGAGATGCCCCATGACCGACGCCACTGTAACCGCCCTTGCAAGCCTTCGAGATCTGACCATGCTCAAATGGTATGTGATCCCCTTGCTCTCCATTGTATTCTACATCTATACCCGGGAGATTAAAGAAGCCCGGGATTCCGGGAACTGGGACGCTGTGTTTGCCGGGCTCACCATCTTTGGGGTGGATTTTTTCAACGAAACATGGAACTCATGGGTCATGGTGTTTTCAGGCAGATCTGCCTGCTGGACAGCCCCCGGGGACACGGCCCTGCGGACCTTTGTTGGCTGGAACATAGAGATCATGTTCATGTTTTCCATCATGGGGATTATCTTCTACCACTCCCTGAATCCCGACCGGAAGGCCAAAATCCTGGGAATCCCTGATTACTGGGCCTGGGCCATCGGCTATGCCGCATTCAGCGTATTCATTGAAGTTTTCTTAAATATCGGCGGTCACCTGGTCTGGGAATACCCCTTTTGGGGACGCTCCTTTGGAGGGGTGTGGCTGATTTTCTTCTTTGGTTATTTCCATTTTTTCTGTGCGTCTATTTTTGTGATCACCCGAAAAACCATGAAGGCCAAGCTTACCACCATCGGCATCATTTACACCGTTCCCATTGTCATGAACATCATTGGACTGGGTATCTTTAAGTGGAACTATTAACCAGTCCCCTGTTAAAATTTTGGCTCATGTCGCGTTTTGAGGTCTTACTTGATCATCACCTCAATCAGTGAGTGCAGCAGGGATTTCCCTCGTTTACCGACATTATGAACGAACTCAAAGAATCCGAGGTAAAA
>PIVS01000581.1 GCA_003353855.1 Desulfobacteraceae bacterium | reverse complement strand
GCGCTTCTATTGCAGCATATCTTCGCCTGTCTTTTTCTGACAACTTCGAATAAGTTTCTTTTATAAATTTTTCCATTTCGCCTGGATAAGGTGTCAATGGTTTTGGACCAGATTTCAAGGTCTTTATAAGTTATTGATATTTAAGAGATTTCGATCATTTAATTGAATTTTTATTCCTTACCCGGCACCTGAAGGCACACAATGTTGTGTGCCTTCGGGTGCCGGGGTATATTTTTCAGGGTTATAAAAAAAATTCAGTTGTTTCTTGACAAAAGGCAAAAAAGCATTTATGTGTACTTTATAAGGATCAGCTCCGGGTAACTTAAAATGCCGGAGAGAATGTTATTCAGGTCATGCGCCACCCCACCAGCCAGCGTCCCGATCGCCTCCATCTTTTAAGCCATATGAAGCCTGGCCTCAAGCTGTTTGCGTTATCCTTGGGAGGTCTTCCCCATGTTCTGCGGTGATGTTTCCTTCGCACTCGCAGCAAGCTTCATTTACTAGTGCCCTTGCGGCGAGGAGGCGCCCGCATCGACTGCGGGCTTCCTTGGCAGTTAGCAAGGTGCTTTCCGGATGTTTTGCGTATGATCTGTTTATTCCTGTGCTCGGCCTGATCTGACGCACATCTGACGGTCTCGCGACGAGCACTCATGAATAATCCGGGTTAGAAGGCACCAATAACAAAATGAAAACGATGAAAAGGAAAGCTTATGGATATCGTGATTTTGAATGTTTTAAACTCAGACTTTTTGATCTTCATAAGAAACAGTGCGCGTTGATCGGATGAACCCGAAAATCTTGCATGGCGACTGAAAGGAGGTGATGCACGATGATATGAGGTGATGGATCATGGATGTGGAGGAGGTCGAATTTGGCAATAGTTAAAGTTGCAGGAGGGTAATAGAATGAAAGCAAGAGCAATCGCAACGATAGTGATGACGCTGTTTTTGGTAAGTATAGTAGGAATAGCATCCACTGCCAGTGCAAAGAAACCAAAACCGTCTCACGACCGGACGATACCAGGAAAGAGCGTAGAGGTCCGAGCAGAACTGAGGGTTGACCCGAACAAAAACGCAGCCGCCATGGGTGTTCACCCCGTAAACCTGGACATCCTCGAGGTGGCAATTCTAAGTTCGGGAATAAAAAATTGGAAAGTGTTGAAAGACTCGGTATCTATAGAGCTGTTTACAGGGAACCGAAGCATTAATATCCCGGTCCAGCGACAACGCCGGATGAGGGATCTGAATGACGACGGGATTGGAGAGTACCTCCTGGAAATCGACCTGGCACATGGCCGGGAGGCACATCGGGAAGCTACGGGATACCACCCGGACACCATTAGCGTCCGGTACGTGTCAAGCGTCGAGGTCGGTTCAAGGGGCAGCGGGAGAGGCATTCATTCCTTCGAGGTCTCGGCGTCTTTGTTTGACGCTGCAATGTCCATAGACGACGCATCGAACTGCATGGCCAATGGGGACAACCTATATGTGGTGGAGTCCATTACCTGCACCTACACGAGTTCTGAAGAAGACATGGACGTTCAGCAGCTCGTTGACACGATCAACCAGCATATTGCTGTGACAGATATTTATATCCCGATTGACGCCCAAACGGTGATTGAAGCATATGCCGGCAAAGGGCCTCAGCGGCGTTGGACGAATGTGCTGTGCTGGATTGGGGAGTGTAACATGAGCACTGGCAAGCCGGGGGCTCCGGGCTACGCGGTTACTGCGGTGTCGTTGAATAAGCTTGATAAACTTTCTATCTATGTCGGCCAGAATGGCAAATATAATACCTTTGGGGCCGGGTCTGCGTCACTCGTCTCTACGAAGAAGCTGGAGGACATAACGCCGGGCAATATAACGAAACCCGGGGAGGTCGGTATCATCATAATCGCCGGCAGCGGCGGTGCCGGTGGCGGGTGGACTGGCGGCTGCAAAGGAAGGGCGCAGTGCCATAATGGCCTAGCTGGGTATGCAGGCGGGCAGGCCCCTCTGAGCATTGACAATGACGTAAGCGCGGCGGGCCATGGCTTGACAGGTAACGGTCTTGATGGGGAGGGCGGCAACTCGGACGGGGAGGGAAGTGGCGGCACCGGTGCGGGTAATAACACCGTCCGTGACGGCACCAAGGGAATTGGCGGCTTTGGTGGGATGGACCAGTATTCAGAAAATTACCAAAGCGTATTTAAGGGCGTCGACTTCGAGTGGCCCTGGGGTGCTGGCGGAGACTCTGAGGGCAAGCGAGGCGACGCTTCGGGCGGTGGTGGCTTCGGCGGCGGCGGAGGCGGGGGCTCTTCAAAATACCACAAGGGCGGAGGTGGCGGAGCTGGCAGCTGGTCACGACAAGCCACAAGCAACCCGGGCCCCAAACTGGTGCACGGTGCCAATAAGGCCTCGGGTCCAAAGGTTCTGATCACTTTTGAGGTTGTGTACAACAAGTAACTCATAACTTGCATTTGCTGGCGAGTCCTGATGACCCGATCAGCGAGAAGAGCCTCTCTCCTTGTCGTTTGGAATGGAAGAAGTGATCGCCGCGTATAGCCACTCTTTTCGAGGCCATCCTCATCTGTCGCGCGCACATGGTCCGGGCCCCACCCATCGCACCTTCGCGGCTGTGTTGTGTGGTGCAGAATCAAAGGGGTCAGGGTTAATTGATTAGAACTAGCATTTCACTGGTATTCTTTTTTATCAAATGCCTTTGACCCCATTGAATTATCACTGCAAGGCGTAGCGTGGCTACACCGCGAAAAATCCATCAGTTTGAGATGGACACCCATGGCGAATCAAGGTCAATACACATCCGGAAGTTCACCGCGTTGCCGTATCTCGAAGAAACTGTCGGCAATGCCGTCCGGTCGTAATGCCGAGAGGCTTGGCAAATTAGCAGGATACGCAACTAGGTCGCGCAAAGCTTCGACTGCTTATTCAACACAGACCAAGGTTCGCAATTCACCTCGGACGCCTTCACCAGGGTTTTGTTGGACAAACAGATCGCCCTGAGCATGGATGGGCGCGGACGAGCTATCGACAACGTGTTCATC
>PIVS01001115.1 GCA_003353855.1 Desulfobacteraceae bacterium | reverse complement strand
CGGCTTTAAGGGATTGTACCGAAATATCTGAAACTTTAATATTCTTGCCTGATCACTCATTATTTATACCCCCTGCCGATACGCTCATTTTTACCTTTAAATTTTTCCGGAATGGTTAACGGATTGAGAAGCTTTTGCATCTCATACCTGTCTGCAGTGGAATTGGCCTTTTTGATCTCTTCAACTTCAGCCACCCGTTTTTGTGTATCCGGATGGTGAACGGTATTGTCCACCCCATAACCACGGGATCCAGGGGGCATTTCCATTTTCATTACATCCAGATCTTCGTAGGATACTTCAGGCAGGTCTGCCGAATCATCTGTCCAGGTGGTAAGGGTTCGCTTTAACCAGTCCCGGTCATTTCTTTCCGGATAGTCTTCCCTGGCGTGGGCACCGCGGCTTTCAGTCCGAAGCTGCGCCCCATAGGCAACACACTGGGCCATTTTGATCATCTTGGGCACCCGGATGGCTTCCACAAGCTCCGGGTTGGAGGAAGAGATTCTATTGCGCAGGGCAATATTTTTGGCCCGCTGGTTCAGCACTTTAAGCTCCTCAACCGCCTGGGCCAGATCTTCACCATTCCTGAAAATACCCACCTTATCCATCATGATTTTCTGCATTTCCGCTTTCAGTTCAAAGGGATTTTCCCCATAATCTCTGACCAGCAGGTCGGTGATTTTCTTTTCTTCCTTTTTCATGAAAAACTGGATGGTGGAGGTGGAAACCTTCAAAGGATT
>PIVS01000106.1 GCA_003353855.1 Desulfobacteraceae bacterium | reverse complement strand
TATTGTTCAGCAAAAAATTATTGCACCATATAGCGGCCGTCATCACACAGCCTCGTGAAGATAGATTTAAAAAATCAAAGGAGATATCCGTTTGCAATGATATTATCTTGGCAAAATTTTCGAAATAATTAAAAAAGAAAACGATGTGCCCATTTAAATACAACTACTTAGACTTGTTTCAGAAGAACCGCACCCAAAGCAATAAGTATAACCGCTATACAAGAGGAATACACACTTTTAAGAAAAAAAAGCCAATTATCGATTTTTTTATTCGATTGATATCGATTTTAACAATTTTTGCCCTTCAGATGCCAATTTGGAATCAATATCAGATGCCAGGCATTTTTTAATTTCCTGAATTGCCATCTCCTTTTGGCCCTGACCCTCATAAATACGTGCAATAAGCAAGTGAACTTTTTTTATGGATGGGCATATTGCCAATACTTTATTGGCAATTTCCAGGGCATTGTCATATTTTTTTAACTCAACAAGTATCTTGGCCATTGTATAATACACGTCAGGATAGGATAATTTTTTTACTAGTATTTTTTTCCCGTGTTCGTATGCCTTTTTGGGTTTTCCATTTTTATGGAGGGTTTTAAGCAAATTAATGCGCGCCGCAACATATTCCGGGTTCAGTTCAACTGCTTTTTCAAATGCTTCTTCAGCCTCAATGGTTCTGTTCCTGAGTAAAAACTGTACCCCCAGGTTGTTATAAAGATCCGGATAGGTTGAGTTTTTGCGGATATATTCTGATATGAGAGGAATCATAAACTCTGAAATAGAGGAATCATTTTGGGTATATTTTGAACTGCTGAACATGGCAATAATTTCAGAGAAATTTGGCATGATATCCAGATTCTTATGAAATTCATTTATCAGGTCGGCCAGAAGCCTTTCTTCTCCCAAAAGAGTTCCAAGTTGTTTTGAAATGTCTTTTGATGCTTCTGGGGGCAGTTTATTTATTTTTCGTATAAGTTCTTGTGCGCAAGTAAGTCTTTTATCATCGGGATAAAACTCAAGAACTTCCTGAATTTGTTTTTTCGCAGTCTCTATCTTACCAAGTTTACAATAAAATAAAATTAATTTGACCTGAGCGTTTTTAAATTTAGGACTAATACGAACTGCCCGCTCAAGATATTTTACTGCCTCAACAGTCTCGTTGCATTCTTCTTTTATAATACCAAGCAAATAGTTTACATCTGCATAATCCGGATGTTTCTCAATAACGGCATTTAAACTTTCAAAGGCATCATCAAATAATCCCATGCAGGCCTGGGCCACCCCCAGTTTGATTTTCGAATTGATATAATTGGGATTGATGTTTAATGCATTTTTAAATGACTCAGCAGCCTTTGATGCCTTACCCTGGTGTATAAGGGAAAGGCCTAAGTTAAAATGTACATCTGCATAATCGGGGTTTTTTTCAAGTATGTCACGGTTGATTTTTTCAGCATTGTCCCACATTTTCAGGTTGTAAAAAATAATGGCAATTTTTAATTTATTTGGGATATTATCAGGGTCAATTTCCTGTAGTTTCTTAAAGGATTCCATGGCCTCTTGAAATTTGCCGATATTATTCAGGCAGATCCCTGTAAAGTAATACAGGTCAGTATGTTTGGGATTATACTCAAGAGCCTTTTGAAAATATACAAGTGCCTGTTGGTTGTTATGTTTTGTAAACTCAATAACACCTAAATTCCTATGGGCCTGACTGCAATAGAACTTGGCCAGGCTATAATCCACTGAATGGGACAGTGGCTTTTCAGCAAGCATGTATTCAAAGTGTTCAATGGCGTTAATAAATTGGTTTTTATTATAAAATGCCATCCCCTTTTTATACGCTTGGAATGCCTTTTTTCGCTCGAACAATCTGTTAATAATATTCATTGTTCTTGTCTTAAAATTTATTCTAAAAAATCAAGATCGATTTTTTTGATTAAATTAATAAGCCCCCTTTTTTAACAAAATAGCAGGAACCGTTTCAAAAAGGATTTTATAGTCCAAAGCCGGTGACCAGTGGTCAATATACATTAGATCAAGTTTCATCCACTCATCAAATTTAATGTTGCTCCGCCCGCTGATTTGCCATATGCAGGTAATGCCCTGTTCAACTGAGAGCCGTTTTCTTTCCCAGGGGCGGTACAGGGATACTTCTTTTTCAATGGCCGGTCTAGGCCCCACAAGACTGATATCTCCTTTAAGTACATTAAAAAGCTGGGGTAGTTCATCAAGGCTTGTTCTCCTTAAAAATCTTCCAGTAACAGTCTGCCGTGGATCATCTTTGATTTTAAAAGCAGGGCCATCCATTTCATTGAGATGTATAAGTTCTTCCTGAAGTTTTTCTGCATTATCAACCATGGAACGAAATTTATATAATATAAATTTTTTTCCGTGTTTCCCAATCCTTTCTTGACGGAATAAGATCGGACCTGGAGATGTCATTTTAATTGAGATTGCAATTGTAATCCAGGGCGGCAGACAGACACCTATGAGAACTGCAGAAACCGTAAAATCAAAAATTCTTTTCAGAAAGGACAATCTCGGATTACGATAAACAAATTTAACCATTCTTATGGGTATATTGTTGATGGTTTCCTGAAAAATTTTTACGCCATTCAATTCATTAACCAATAATTCAGGCTCAACCGTAGCAAAATCGATGCCCTGGATGGAACAGGTTGTGACAATGAAATCATGATATTGGGAATAGTCATTTTCCCCTATATAAAAAACACAATCAACATACTGGTTATTAATAACTTTAGGCAGGTCACGGATGCTTCCTAATACCTTTTTATCACAAAATTTTTTCCCTACTGCAGAAGCAAGGCTTGTTAAAAAACCGGTCACCTGCAGGCCACATTCAGGATGTTCCATTATGTGTTTTGACATTGCATGGGCCTTGATATCGGCACCTACAATCAGGATATGCCTTATAAGATTTTGATTAGATGAACTTTTTTTAACAAGAAAAGATATATAAAATCTGTTTAATACCAGGATTAACCATAATACAAAGCCGAAGACAATTGGTAAGAACATATTTAGTTTCAAGCTAAAATTGAGAACAATAAATATTACAGATAATATTCCTGTGGTGATGAATGACAGGGCAAATGTTTGGTAAAATATTGTTTTAAATTTTTGGACACCAATATCTTGGTATCCTTTTAAAAATAGTAAAAGAAGAGGAGAAACAATAAAAACAGGAGACAATTTAAAATACAATGAGGTCTTATAAAAGGGGCTTGTACCGGCTATTTTCTCAAAAAGAGGAAAGGAAAACCAAGTAGCAATATCAGATAAAACTGGGACGAGGATATAATAAAAAACAGACAAACATACTATGTCTGAGGTAATATGGAAAAGCTGTAAATACTGTTTTTGATCATTAAACATAGAATCAGCTTGAAATTAAGAAAATCAATTTATAATAAATTGTTTCATTATAAACAAAGCAATACCATTGTTTTTATCCTTAATACAAGGGCAATTTTAAGTGTTCCAGCATTACCCTTTAGGGAATCTATTTCAAACAACCAAACTTAGTCGTTGATATGCTTTTCAGCATATTGGGCCAGAACTTCGTGAATTTTCTGGGGAGGCGAAACTTTAAAATAACTTTCCGCTACCACATGACCGATCTCATGGACCACCACCCTCAGCCTCCCGTTATTTGCCGAATAAAATATCTTGTTTTTGTGGGGAGAGAAAAATGCAATATAACTGACATCTATATTGTAAAGGCGTTGAAAATCATTTTGCACGGATTCTTCATCCGGCTGAATAACAATGGAAAAATTTAAGCCAGTCGGATACATATCCAATACCACCATGGCTTTTTCAACAATGACATTGATCTTTGCCACCACCTCTTCTTCGATGGTATCTGCCCCCTGTTTTTTAACCATTGATTTTAAGCGGCCCATGTACAATTCATTGTTAAATTTTTTCAGAACCTTGTGGTCATTGTAGGTGATGGTTGCATATCTGGATTGTAATTCAAAGGCCGGGCATTCAAAAACAAAGAGGATTACCCCAAGTGCAGCCATTAAAAGAATATACAAGAAACGATTCATAAAAAATCGTGTCTTAGGATATATGGGCGGTATTAAATTTATACTTATTTACCTCGGATTCAATATTTTTTTGACTTTCATTTATTCTCCCAATGAGGCGTATAATTTCCCTGGAGTCGTTTTCGGACTGGCCCGATTTTTTGGACTGATCTGCCTGAGAAAGTGCTGATTCAAGCTTTTCTGCTGAAACGGCAATTTTTAAATTTTGATCATTAATAAAGAGAAGTTGCCTGGAAAGGGCAGAATTAAAGGCATTGATTTTTTTGGCTAAATCTTTTCCTTCATCTTTTTGTCTCAAAACAATCATTCTGGAAATATCATGATTCATCATTTCATCAAGGCTCTTTTCAAATCGGAAAAAAGGTCCTGCCACCCTATGGGTCAATCGCAGAGTGATGAAAATGACGGCCATACCGCCGATGACAATGAAAACCCATTGGGTGCTCAGTATCTTTTTAAATAGAATTTCCGGGGTAGTTCCCAGCTGGAGATGATAATTGTCATATACAATGGAAAGGGTTTTGGAGGAAAAAAAACTGAATATTCCCGCAAACAGGATACTGCCCAGGGCAAGCAGGACAAAATATTGAAACATGGATCTGCCCTGAAATTCTTTGTTAATAAAATAATTCTTTCGTTTATATTGCCCTGTCTTTCCCATTAGTACCTCCGGATTTTGGCGTTTTTTCTCAAATTTTTAGACCATCCCTCCATAAGGAGTTCTTTTTTTTTGTCCTGGATAAAAAGAGAAATCTTTTTTAAGTCAATTTCAATACTTTTATCGGCATTCATCTGTTTTATGTCCTCTAATCTATAAACAATCACTCCCTCAGTGAACACAAAGGGTGCAGAGGATTGACCTTTCTTAAGATTGAAAACAATGAATTTCAAGTCACCGGGAATATCCATAAAGTCAGACTCAATTTTATGGAGGGTGGGGTTTTCTCCGGCCAACGCCTCCTCCATGGTTTTGTATAATAGCTTGGATATATAGGCACGGCTTTGTGAAAAAGATTGGTATCTCTCAAGTTCTTGTTTTGTAACATTCACTGTTATGGCCTTTTGGTTTCTGTCCAAAAGAATTTTGATCAGGGACTGCTCATAATAGTTTTCAACACTTTTACGAAAGGATTCTTCCTTATTAATATTCTGTCTGACAGCTTCCTGAATTAAAAGCTGCTTTTCAATAATGGACTCAATATACTGAGCTTCTGTCATATAATAGGGCTTGGACGGCAATAATTTTTTATACTCAGATTCTGTTATGATCCGGTCATTCACAACAATTAAAGGCTCTGAAATTTTGACTTTGGTGTCTATAGACCAAAAGGCTGCCAAGACTGAAAAAGCAACTATAATTGCTGCAATATAATAGAGATACTTCATGCGGGTTCATCCCTTTGCAGATTTTATTTAGCAGATTTTATTTAGCAGATTTTATTTAGCAGATTTTATTTAGCAGATTTTATTTAGCAGATTTTATTTACCAGATTTTATTTACCAGTGATAAGACGTCCGGTGTTTTTTTCAACCTGAATACATCGGTCGTCATAAAGTCTTAACATATAATAGTCTTTAATATTTGTTATTTCAAGTTCAGGAAGGTTATTGGTTTTGAGCCATTTCCGGATAATAGGCAATTGCTCGGGGTCGGTTACTCTGGCTGTAAATATCTTGATCCGGATTCCGTTGTTGAGCATTTTTTTCACCAGTGCCAGCATCTTCGGGACAGGTGTTCCTATCTTTTCGCTGGATGCGCTGTCATCATAGTATGCCAGGGTTCCGTCGAGGTCAACACCGATCCAGGCTTTGGGCAGAGTTTGCCCCGGGTCTGTCTGCCCTGATTCAGAAGAGCCGATGGAGTATTCTTTTGAGACTTCTTCCCTGGCTTTTTGTAAGTATTTTTTTATCGAATTGAGCATAACTAACTATAGCACACATGGAATTTCACTGAAAACAATAAAAAATCCTATTATGAATTAGCTGATTCAGTTCATGGACAAACTCCACAGGGATTGCCTAAGTGATGCTTACGATTATTCAGTTTACACAAATTATAAATATTGATAAAGTTTTTCAATGGCAACAGCGCTCATTATATAAAATCGAAAGTAAGGTTCAACACAATAGCTGTACAGAGGTATGCTCAATGAAAAAAAATGTATATGTTTCTTGCCCCATGGATTGTTTTGACCTGTGCCGGTTCCGGGTGACCGTTGAAAATAACAGGGTAACAAGGATTCAAGGTGACCCTGACCATCCGTTGACCAGGGGAGTGATTTGCAGGAAAGGGAAAAAGCTTCTGGAGAGACTGACCCATCCCGGACGGCTGCGGCATCCTTTGATCAGAAAAGGAGATACCTTTGTAAAGATTTCCTATGCCCAAGTATTTGATCTGATGGCTCAAAAATTATCAGCCATCAAAGAACACCATGGAAACACCTCCATATTAAATTATACCAGTGACGGGTATGGCGGGACAAAAAACAGGATACAAAGTATCTTTTTTAATTGTTTTGGGGGAGACACCCGGTTTGAGGGCAGTCTCTGCTGGGGGGCGGGCATTGCCGCTCAAAAGTATGATTTTGGTATTGCCAGGGGGCATATCCCCCATGATATTTTGAATTCAAAACTGGTGATTTTATGGGGGAAAAATCCCAAATATACCAGTATCCATTTGCAGTCTCTGCTGGTACGGGCCAGAAAACAGGGGACACGTGTTGTTGTGATTGATCCGGTGAAAACCGCAACGGCCAAGGTCTTTGACAATCATATTTCCATTGCACCATCAACGGACGGGGCTCTTGCCCTTGCCATGGCCAATATGATGATTCAAAATAACCTGGTGGATAGAAACTTTGTACAAGATTATGTCAAAGGGTTTAAGCGCTTCAAAGCCTATGTTGCAGGATTTACCCCCGAGGTTGTTCAGGGGATTACAGGGATTGATGCCGCTGTAATTAAAGATTTGGCGATGGACTATGCCACAACCAATCCTTCAGCCATATATATCGGATATGGGATGCAGCGATATGAAAACGGGGGGAACAATATTCGATGTATTGATGCCCTTGCTGCTCTATCCGGGCATATCGGGAAAAGGGGAGGGGGGGTAAATTATGCTTCAAAATCTTTGGCGCCTTTTTTGAGTTTTCCGGAAAAAAAGAGTCAAAATTTTGCCGCCCATACCAGGACCTTTTTAGCACCCAGGTTGGGGGCATTTCTGGAAGCTTCGGACCCGCCCATAAAAGCAGCCTTTGTATCCAGTGGTAATCCACTGGTCCAGAGCCCGGATCTGTTCACAACAGTGGAACAATTTTCCAAAATTGATTTCAAGGTGGTCTTTGACCATTTTATGACAGACACGGCAGCATGTGCAGATATTGTACTGCCAGCAGCCAGTGTTTTTGAGCAGGAAGATATTTTTGCCACCTCCATGTATTCCCACCTGCTCAATTATTCCCAAAAGGCAATTGAACCACCGGATACTGTTTTGCCTGAGTTTGAGTTCTTCCTGGAATTATCAAAGAGGATGGGAATTGATAACCTGGGTTTTGATTCATCAGCCCAATATCTTGATCAGTGTGCTGGTCCCCTTCTGGCAGAAATAGGAAAATCAGGTAACCGTACCGGGCTTGAATCTGAATATATTCAGATTAAGGCCCATGATATTGCCTGGGAAGACAAACAATTTTTAACCCCCTCGGGAAAAATCGAAATTTATAGTGAGAAAGCTCTGGCAGACGGGTTAAGCCCTCTCCCTCAATTTTCTCCTCCCCTGGCAGGCGGGGGAAAATTTCCCCTGCGGCTGCTTACCTGCCATACCCGGGACAGCATGCATTCCCAGGGGTTTGTGGATGAAAATAAAATTCCAACCATTTATATTAATAAAAAAACAATAGGACAATTCAAGCTTCACGATGGTGACCGGGTAAAGGTTTGTGGGAAAAAAGCCCTTATAGAGGCAATTGTTTGTGTGGATGAAGCCATATATGAGAACATAGCTTTCATGTACCAGGGATACTGGCATAAAAGCGGTGCAGTAAATTTCTTAACAGATTCCAGGGTGTCGGATATGGGCGGTCAGGCAGCCTACTATGATAGTTTCTGCACCCTGCAACCCTTTTAATAAATTTATCTTGACAAAGAAATGGCATAATAATATGACGATAACAGTGTTCACTTTAATTAATTTAAATTCATTGGAGATTAGATTATTATGAAAACCGTTATTAAACTTCTATTTTTATGTTTCCTTCTTTGCTTTTGTATTTACGGTTTTGCCTTTGCCCAGGAGGGTCCGGCTACTTCCATTGTTGGAAAATGGAAAACCATAGATGACAATACAGGTGAGCCTAAATCCATGGTAAAAATTTATGAAAAAGAGGGAAAATACTTTGGGCAGATTGTTGATCTTTTCAGGGAAGCGGATGAAGATCAGAATCCCATTTGCGATAAGTGTAAAGATGATGATTCCAGGAAAGATCAGCCGATAAGGGGAATGGTTATAATAAATGATCTTGTTCAAGATGGTGATAAGTTTAATGACGGAACTATTCTTGATCCTGATGACGGTAAGATATATGACTGTAAATTATGGGTTAAAGATGGCAAGCTTATGGTAAGGGGGTATATCGCTTTTTTCTTCAGGACCCAGACATGGCTAAGTGTGGAATGATTTCATCAATTTTTCTTTGGTACAAAAACTGTTATATTCGGCAGTCTGTTCACCTAATCCAAAATCACTGATTTTGTCAGACAATTAATAGACCGGTCCAGCCATGCCGCTGCTCTTTTCTATTCAATTTTGCATGGACACAAAATTCCTTCTCCACAGCATATCTTTTTGTTGTTTTTCAAGTGGTTATCTCAGTTGGCATACACCACCCCAATTTATCTAAAGCATTTTTTTTAAAGTATGTAACTTGGCAATTTTTCTTGACAAAAACAAAACTTCTATTTATAGAATAAGTATTCTATAAATGAAATGTTAATTGAGAAGCATTGGGAGAAACACTGGGATGTTAACCAGAAAAGAACGGGATGATTTAAGAAAACGGGGGGAAATACTGGAAACCGCCCTTGAAATATTTGCATCCAGAGGGTTTCACAGTACCACTATGGCCCGAATCAGCAAAGCATCCCAATATCCTTTGGGCACCATTTATAAATATTTCCCCGGTAAAAAAGAGATGTACCATGACCTTGTGATCAATCGGGTCCGGGAACTGGGGCAAGTATTGTTTGAGATCAGTCAAAATCAAAATATCCAAGTAGACGATAAACTTAAATCTTGTTTGTTTGCCCAGGCAAGCTTTTATAGAGCAAACAGGGAAGTGGTCCGGATTTATATTTCAGAACGGAGCAATATTGATGCGGTGGCCATGCCCAAGCTCAACGAAAAAGTTAATACCTTCCATGAGGCAATGGTAAGTTTGTTCCGGGATATATTTGACCAGGGCATTGCCCAGGGGAAGTTTAAGTCCTATCCCTCGGAAGACATGGCGGCCCTGTTCAGTGATATTGTCCATTCTGCGGCCTGGGCATCCTTGTTCCGGGATGAGGATGACAAGGAGTTGAATAATCGACTTTCCATGATTTTTGATATGTTTACCAATGGGATTTTACAATAGGTCTTTAAAACAGGAATTTGAAAATAACATCATAATAAAGGAGAAATAAACAATGGCACAATCAATTGCAGACAGACGGGATCAGGATTTTGTCCTCCATGAAATGTTTGCTGCCTCAGAACTGGCAGAGCATGAACAGTTCGAAGATTTTAACAAAAAAACCATGGATATGGTGGTTTCAGAAGCTAGAAATCTGGCAGTAAAAGAACTTTTGCCCTCAAACAAGGAAGGAGACGAGCAGGGGTGCTCCCTTGAAAACGGTAAAGTGATTGTCCCCGAATCCTTTCATAAGGCCTATGAGCTCTTTTGTGAAGGGGAGTGGCTTGCCGTGTGTGATGACCCGGAATATGGCGGTCAGGGCATGCCGAAAATTCTTGCCACGGCAGCAGGTGAATTGTTCACCGGTGCCAATTGTGCATTTCTCATGTATCCGGGACTCACCCACGGAGCCGGCAAGCTGGTTGAGGAATTCGGAACAGAGGAACAAAAGCAAACCTATTTAAAAAATCTTTACACCGGCAAATGGGCGGGCACCATGTGCCTGACAGAGCCCGAAGCCGGTTCTGATGTGGGAAATCTTACCTCCAATGCCAAACGCAATGATGACGGGACGTTTACCATCACTGGAAACAAGATTTTTATTTCCGGCGGAGATCAGGACATCACCGAAAATATCATTCATCCGGTATTGGCCAGAATCGAAGGAGCACCTGCCGGCACCAAAGGGATTTCCTTGTTCCTGGTTCCCAAATACCTGGTGAATGCCGACGGAAGCAGCGGCGAGTTAAATGACGTTGTCTGCACAGGCCTTGAGAAAAAAATGGGTATCCACGGTAATTCCACAGCTTCTCTGGCCTTTGGGTCCAAGGGCAACTGCGTTGGAGAACTTCTGGGCGAAGAAAACAAGGGCATGAAGGCCATGTTCGTCATGATGAATGAAGCCCGATTCGGTGTCGGAATGCAGGGATTCGGCTTTGCCACGGCTTCCTATATCAATGCGGTGAATTATGCCAAGGGTCGGATCCAGGGTACGGATCTCATGAAAATATTTGAAAAAGATGCAAAGCCCGTTGCCATCATCAACCATCCCGATGTCAAACGTCAGCTTTTATCCATGAAAGCCAATGTTGACGGGATGCGGGCATTGCTCTATTATACCGCCCTTTGTTTTGACAAGATTAAGACCGCTGAAACAAAAGAAGAAAAAGAGAAATGGGACGGCCTCATTGAGTTTTTAACCCCCATTGTCAAGGCATATTGTACCGACCGCTCCTTTGATGTTTGTGTCCAGGGTGTTCAGATTTATGGCGGATATGGTTTTACCCAGGAATATCCCCAGGAGCAATTGCTTCGGGATTGCAAGATCACCTCCATTTATGAAGGCACCAACGGAATTCAGGCAATGGACCTTCTGGGACGGAAATTGGGGCTTAAAAAAGGCAAGCCTTTCATGGACCTTCTGGGCGAAATGAATAAAACCATTGCCGCAGCCAAGGAAGTTGAAGGATTGGATGCATTGGCTGTTAAAGTGGAACTGGCCGTGAACAAGTTAGGTGAGGTGGCCATGCACATGGGCATGACCGCAATGTCGGAAAAGGTATTGGACGCTTTTGCAACGGCCCACCCCTTTTTGGATGTTGCAGGGGATGTATGCATGGCATGGCTGGAACTCTGGCGTGCCCTTGTGGCAGTTCCCAAAATTGCCAAGGCCAAGAAAAAAGATGTGGCTTTTTACCAGGGCCAGGTAAAAACAGCTGAATATTTTATTACCTGGGTGTTGCCGGCTACAATGGGCAAGATGGAAGCCCTCCAGGGTAATATCCCGTCCATTATGGAAATGCCCGATGCAGCCTTTGCCGGGTAGTTCAGGTGGATGCGGTGATTGTTGAAAATTATTGAGAAAATAAAAAGGGCAGGGAGTTTTATCCTGCACTTTTTATTTTTTATGTTTACTGCCGGTCCCTTTATCAGCCCTGGCCGAATTCGGGTTCATAGCCAACAATGAACCGGGTTGCCGTGGTGTTTCGAAGGGATAAAAAATGTCTGTTTTCTTTGTCAAAAGGGCAGGTTGGGATTGTGCAGTGTTCAAACCCGAATCCTTTGTAGAATTTGGGATTACCCAGAACAAAGAGGGGGCTTTCTTTAATGGCTTCCTGCCGCAGGGCAAACCTGAGCAGTTCAGAGCCGACACCCTGGCGTTGAAACTTCGGTGCCACGGCAATGGGGGCCAGGTGAAGTCCGCAGACCTCGCTGCCATTGTAAGCGTTTGAGAAGGCGACATAGGCAATCACCTTGTTGATATGGATACAGATCCATTCATGAATGGGGGTGTCATTTTCATGTAATTCTTCCACCAGCTTAGTTTCGTATCGGCTTTTGGGAAAGGCTGAACTAAGCAGGGCAGATACCTTGACATAAATTTCCCGGGTCGGTTTTCGTATTTTCATCATTTCCTCCAAAATCAGGTCTGCACTCGTATGCAGTTTTATTTGTAAATTAAAACTAAGGTAAACATCCCTAGTATATCTGCAAAATGGTTTTATTAAAAATAAAAAATTTAAAAGAACAGATTGCTATGTCTCTTAACTTGAAATAAACTATCCTCATAAAAGGTGTTAAACACAAAAGATTACTTTTAGGACACAGCCATGGTAAACCGATTAAATCTTCCATCAGAATCAGATATTAAAAGCGTACTCAGCCTTGATGATAAAAAGCTGCCAAGCTTTCCCCAGGTAGCGGCAAAATTGCTCGAAGCCTCCAGGGATGAAACCATATCTTTGGTTGACCTGTCAAAAATTTTGGAGACAGACCCCGGTATTTCCGCAAGGGTACTGGAAATTGTCAACTCTGCTTATTACGGCCTTGGGCGGCCGATAATTAAGCTGTCAGAAGCGGTTACGCTTTTGGGGCTGGATGAAATAAAAAAAGTTGCCCTTGGAATGACTGTGTTTGAAAAGATGTTCAAATCCGGCCGGGCCAGACAATTTGACAGGCTCCTTTTTTGGCGCCACAGCCTTGCT
>PIVS01001114.1 GCA_003353855.1 Desulfobacteraceae bacterium | reverse complement strand
GATGTTATAAAAGCCCTTGGGAGAAAAAAAGGTACTCCCCCTTCAGGGAATGCCGGAACTGCTTTAAAGTATATCAGCAAGCTTTACAAAATTGAAAAACAAGCTAAAGAAAAAGGCTTGTCACCAGAAGAGATATATAAGGAAAGACAAGAAAAAGCTGTCCCCCTCCTTGAAGAATTCAAAAAATGGTTAGATGTTAAAGTTGAACAAGCCCCGCCTAAAAGCCTGCTCGGCAAAGCAATCGGCTACACTCTTAATCAATGGCACCGATTAATTAGTTATACCGAAGATGGTAGAGTCGGCCCTGACAATAATGTGGTTGAGAATGCCATAAGGCCCTTTGTTATAGGTCGAAAAAACTGGTTATTTTCGTTTACTCCTGAAGGAGCCAGTGCCAGTGCATGTATTTACAGCCTAATTGAAACGGCTAAGGCTAACGGCCTGGAACCATATTGGTATCTGAAATATCTTTTTGAGAATTTGCCTGAAGCTATGACAGCAGATGAGTTTAAAGCGTTGATGCCTCAAAATATTGATAAAAACCTGCTCGCAGGCCCCGCCGCTTAAATTTATACCTGATTTTCACACATTTTGATAGGTGGGGTTGCTTGAGCGTTTACGTTACAGCCAGTACAAACATCAAAGGAGCCTTGATATGTTTTCCTGCCATCTTTTGATTCATTCTTTAGAACCATTGGTTGACCACCTGGATATATAAAGCAATCATCCTGTTCGTTGT
>PIVS01001113.1 GCA_003353855.1 Desulfobacteraceae bacterium | reverse complement strand
AGCCATTGAAAAGGTTTCTGGTAAAGATTGATTTAAGACTTGGGCGTTGGGCCAGGAATAAATACAAGCGACTGCGTGGACATAAGCGTCGGTCATGGGCCTGGATTAAGAGATGCCGTGCCACATCACCCGGAATGTTTGTACACTGGGATTACCTGTTTTCTAAAAAGGCCATGGATAAGAGGAACCGTGTGAAGTGAGAACTTCATGTACGGATCTGTGAGAGCCTGAGGGGGAAGTTCCCTCGGGCCACTCGACCCTCAATTAAAAATTAAATCTGAGGGCGTTGAGGTGATAAATATGGGATATCCCATCCAATTAAAAGAAAGACGCCCCAGGGACTGGACAGCCGAAGAACGTATTTCAGCAATAATGAAAACCGGTTGTATGAATGACAAAGAGCGGACAGCCTGGTGTCGCAAAAACGGTATTTTTATCCATCATTTAGATCAACGGAAAAAAGATGCCATATCAGCAGTAATCCCGAAAACAAATAAAGCCCAACTGGAAGAACACAGAAATCTTAAAAAAGAGATATCGACTCTAAAGAAAGACCTGTCCCGCAAAGATAAAGCATTAGCAGAAACAGCAGCTTTGCTGATTCTAAAAAAAAGCCCAGGAGATCTGGGGGGAGCCAGAGGAAGATTGATCAGTCAAGAAGATAAACAAACAGTGTTGAAATTAATTTTAGAGGCCTGTAAATCCGGGGCTCGAAAAAGCAAGGCAGCCCAACTGTTGG
>PIVS01001112.1 GCA_003353855.1 Desulfobacteraceae bacterium | reverse complement strand
GCGCCAGATAAATCAAAATGGATTAATACAAGAAAAAGAAAAAATAAAAAAACGGGTCAAATGAAAGATTTTCTTTTTCATGTCAAAGCTCTCTCAGAGACTTTTAGGGGAAAATACTTGGATTTTTTACAGAAGGCCTTTTGCAACAACGAGCTGAAATTTCCTAAAGCCATTGAAAATCTGGCTAAGAAGGTGAATTTTGAGCTGTTTTGTGGGAATCTGCAGCAGAAAGATTGGGTGGTGTATTCTAAAGCCCCATTTAAAGGACCTGAATATGTTTTTGAATATCTTGGTCGCTATGTGCATCGGGTTGCCATTTCCAATGACAGAATTAAAAACATTGAAGATGGTAAGGTAACCTTTACAATTAAAAATCGTGACAAAGACTACCAAACCGAAGAGGTAACACTTCCGGTTGATCTTTTTATGACTCGATTTTTGTTACATGAACTTCCATCAGGGTTTATGAAAATTCGTTACTATGGTTTTTTGTGCAACCGATATAAAAAAGAGAACTTAAACCGTATCAGAGGATTTCTTGGAATTGGCCCATTGGAAAAACTGCAAAAAACCACGCTTGAATTAATGCTTGAACTGACCGGAAAGGATCTTGAGCTATGCCAAAAATGTAAGAAAGGAAAAATGAAGCTTTTTTTGACGATTGATAAGCCAAAATATCCCAAGATTCATTCAAGGTTTCCCAAAAAAATTGCCGAAGGTTTTTCTTGAACGGATAATTG
>PIVS01001111.1 GCA_003353855.1 Desulfobacteraceae bacterium | reverse complement strand
CTCATTGTCGACCGAATCAACGAGATCTTTGAAAATTTGGTGCAGCTCAATAACACGGTCATATTCATTGATGAAATCGACGACCTGATCGAAAGACGGGGCATTAAGGACTGGAACGATATGGCGCCTTGTTTCCATGAAAAGGGCCATAAAGAAGTCAAGGCATTCAAGGAGTCTTTTGAGAGCGGATTGTGAAATTGGATGAAAAGATGCAAAAAGATGATCGGTGCCTGGTTGACCTGAAGGACGCCCGGCAGAAACTGAAAGCCTGTATTCTGAACCGGGATATCTCCACCAATTCATAAGTCCTTGCACAGAGCATAAAGTATAAGAACAACTGGTTGAGTTGGCCCATTTTTCTTTTATGATGCTCAAAATCAATACCCTGTCCGGAATATCCACCGCCTGAACATATTGAATCCATGCTATTTTTATTCAAAATGGCACTTCAAATGGTTGTGCTGATAGAGAGAACAGCAAGGGGCAATATCGATAAACGAGACAGTGGACTTGATAATTTTATGCCCAACAAAAAAGTTGTTCGTAATCCTAAAGTAGCATTATTCAATGCTAACTGCATCTGATTATCCCTTGCCGAGTTCCTCACCAGGATTGCTCGGCTCCGTTTTATCAGATGATAACTTTTATCATTTTCAATTGTAAAACCAAACCCTGTTTTGGAAATTCATACGAGGATTTTTCAGAGAACTTTTCCTACAAGGTAGTAATTCTACCCATAC
>PIVS01000580.1 GCA_003353855.1 Desulfobacteraceae bacterium | reverse complement strand
CCCCAGAGTTCCGGTGTGCTGGGCGGCCATAAAGCCCAGGGGCGATCAGCCGGGGAGGCGGCCCTGGTGGTGGAAGATGCCATGGCTGTTCAGGCGGCCGGCGCCCATATGCTGCTGGTTGAAGCGGTTCCACCGGAAGTGGCCCAATACATTGCCCAAACCCTTACCATTCCGGTCTTCTCCATCGGGGCAGGAAAGGAATGCGACGGCCAGTTGCTCATTGTCAGCGATCTCATTGGCCAGTTCCAGGCCTTCACCCCCAAGTTTGTCAAAAAATATTGTGATGTGGCCACCATCATCACAGATGCCATGAAAGCATATTGCAAGGATGTCCGGGAAGGAAGCTTCCCCGAAGATGCGCATTGTTATCATATGCTGGAAGGAGAAAAACAAATTTTTCTCTCCCAGATGAAAAACAGGACAACTGGATAGGAAGACCACCAACAACCCCATAGAACCTATTCATTTAATATAATATTTAACCATATCCTTTAAAAGGAGAGGGACCATGAAAGAAAAACTAATTATTCAACAAAAAGATGTGGATGCGGTTAACCAAATGCTTGTGAATCCGGACAGCCGACTGCTCCAAGACCTCTGCAATCTTGTGGAAAAATTTGGGGGAGCTGTTGCCATCAATGAAAAGGCAAAACAGGCACGGGACCAGGATACGCTGATGCAGGGCCTCAAAAAGATAAATTCCCCCTATATAAAGGATCTTGAATGGCTGATGGAACAACGGGATAAAAAAGCCTTTGTCTCCATGGAAGATTATTGCAAACAGGTGCTGGGAGACACCGCCGACCTTTCCTCCATGGACAATACCAATGCGGTCACCCTTGAAGTTTCTGCCATGCAGTTTTTCCCCTGGCTCATGGCCGAGGCCCGCCGGGCAATTGAACAAAAAGAGCTCATGCCCGGACGGATTATCCGTGTCAGAAATATGGCAGAACAGGCAGCAGACGAGGGAGACATCATGGCAACGGCCCTGGCCATGCAGATCATTGGGGCCACCTATGTGGAATCCCTGGATACCCGGGGCACCGACGGGTCCAATGTCCACCTTCTAGGAGGGCCTGACACCCTGGCTGGTTTTTTCGGGGGAATCGGCCAGCCCAATGACTATCCCCTTAAATGGGCAGAGGAATTTTTAACCTATTATACCCAATACGGCATCCAGCAGGTTCTCAATGTTAACAGCGGCACTATCCTACTGGGATATCTCATGCACCGCTTGGGTGTGGACATTGAATTTAAAATCTCCGTATTTGTGGGCAATGACAATCCCTTCTTTATCATGTGGACCCTGATGACGGCAAAATTGTTTTCCCGGGATGATAACACCACACCCCTTGTGGGCTTTAACCTGTCCAATGCAGTGAACAATGATACCATCCGCCAGGCCAACAAGATCAGAAAACAGCTGGGGCTTGAACAAGAGGTCAGATTTGAGCACCATATCACGGAAACCTATAAATCCATTGTGGGTCAACCCTACAACCGCAGGGATGAACTCATTGAAATTGCCAAACAGGTTCCCAATATATCTGCCAAGCACGAAGGCGGAGAACCTGAAATCGAGGCCACCCGGGAACATCCCTCTGATATTTTTGATTATTTCATGACCAAAAAAGATATTCTGGAAAATGATCTCATGGAAACCTTGCAGACCAATTATCTGGACAAGCACCACTCGGTCAACCTGACGGCCCGGGCCCTGATAAAATCAGGCGTCGGTGTAATTGCCGCAACAAATTTACATTAATTTTTATAAGGATGCCTCGTCATGATTCCCTTAAGAATGAAGCAATTTTTACAGGATACCCTGCCCAAAAGTGTCTGGGAAAACCGGTTGATCAAAGATGGCCCCTTTCGCTTTCTGGAATTCGGCCCCCTGGACGTGGACCGGCTCCAGCGTTTGGGGATCCGGGTGGATCGCCTGGGCCCCAGACTGGTTGCCTGCATGTGGAACCAGGACACCCCTGTTCAAATCGGCGGATTTCTGGTGGTGGATAATCTGGCCATGGGTCAGCCCTCCATGGGCGGCACCCGTATGCTTGAAGATATCACCCCGGATATCATTCACAACCTGGCCCGGGGCATGACCCTGAAAAATGCCGCCGCCGACCTGCCCTTTGGAGGCGGAAAATCCGGCATTGTCTGCCCCGAAAACCTGTCTGAGGAGGATCGCCATGAGGTCATACGGGGGTTTGGACAATTGCTGAACCGGTACAAGAAAATTTATATCCCGGGCCCGGATGTGGGAACAAATGATGCAGACATGAAAACCTTTGCCATTGAAAACGGGCTGAACAATGTGGTGTCCAAACCAGGCGATATGGGGGGGAATCGAATTGACGAACTGGGGGGGGCAGCCAACGGCGTCGTAGTGGCCACCAAGGCATTGCTTGCGCATCTGCCCAAACTGCGGCAGCTGCCCCAGTTCAAAAGTATGGAGATCCCCAATCCTTCGGACCTGGATATTCTCATCCAGGGATTCGGGGCGGTGGGTGCCCACGTGGCAAGGATCTTCCATGAATATGATCCGAAAAACAGTCCCGTCATCAAAGGGGTCAGTGATGCCACAGGCTATTTATACAATAAGGAAGGGTTGCCCTGGCAGCAATTATTTGAGATGTGGAAACAATTTGGCACGGTTACCCAGAAATATTACCATGACAAAATCATGCACGGCACCCATCCGAACCTGGAAGAAATGGTCTATTCCAACTCGGCAAATAATCTGCTCACCGCGTCTGCCTTCTGCCTGGTGCCGGCATCTCCTATTTTCAATTATCTGGACGTGGACCCTTCCACCTCCCCCTCCATGACCGTTGACCGCATGGGAAAATGGCGGATCATTGTGGAAGGGGCCAATACCTATTCCCCCAACCCCGCCAGAAAAGCTGAGCGAAGGCGCATGGAACGCCATGTATACCGGGACAGGGGAACCCTCATTGCAACCGATTATCTGGTCAATTCCGGAGGGGTGATCTATGCCGCCCACGAGCGCATTATCCCCACCCCGGATCACCTGCTCATCCCGGAAGGATTGCTG
>PIVS01001110.1 GCA_003353855.1 Desulfobacteraceae bacterium | reverse complement strand
AAAAGGAACAGATGTTGTAAATTTCACATGGCTTTGCGCCAGTATGGAAATAATATCTTTATTGAAAAAGGCACTATCCATACGCGATTCAATGATAGCCCCGGGCAATTCGGATTTAAGATTATTAAAACACCGGAGCATGAAATCTCCCGCACCATTTGAATCATGAACATTACCGGGACGATGGTGCATGTCAAAAAACTGGCTCGTCTGGGCTACAGTACAAAAAAGAGGATAATAGCTCCTGGCTCCTTTCTTTGCTTTGTTGAAACCAATTGCTGATCCTTCTGCATGTCCTTTTGTCGATAGAACCGAACCATCAAAATCAAGGGTAAGGCGTCCAAATTTTTCCCGTTGAAGTCCATGGATTACAAATGATCGTGACAACCTGCGAAGATTACCAATACTCTGGGTATCCATCTGGGATAGGCTTCTTGAAATAGTTGAAACATCCGGAAGTTTATTTAATCCCATTAAACGGAGGACAAGAGGATCATCACGATAATAATCAACTTCTCTCAATCTTCGAAAACCCAGAATCAAATGAACAGCAAGCAGCAGCACGATCAAATGATACTTGAAACTCAGGGATTTTTTTACATGAGAAAAGCATTTCTTGAGCTTGTTTTTTAAATCAATTCGCTTAAACAGCAACTGAAAAATCAAGAGGCCTGAAAAAGAAGTGAGCTGTTGATCTTCAAATCGAATCGCAGGAATTTTATGGCATTTATCGTAAATTTGT
>PIVS01001109.1 GCA_003353855.1 Desulfobacteraceae bacterium | reverse complement strand
AGAATTCTACTGCATTGCGGGCATGAAATCAATGAAGTTCCTCTTTGCACTTCAATAAAGAGCTGTGGCGGAATATTCATGAAACATCCCAGGCATACCCCATTATCAACACCGGTTACAGCCTCACCCTGGTTCATTCTGGATATTTTACGAAATTTTTCCATAAGGGTGGGATCAAGCCTTTTACCAATATCTTTTTGTTGTTCCAGATATTCTTCCAATAACTCTTTATCATCAATGCATTTTTTTTCCATTTCAGCTTGCTGGGCCAAAATTTGTTCCGTCAGCAAACCATACTCTTTTTCGCTTTCGTCGGCTATGGACTTTGAGTTTTCTTTTTCATCCATAAATTCGAGCAATTCTGTTTCCAGAGCATCTTTTCGTTTTTTGTTGTCATCCACCTCGCGGAGTAGCACCTGATACTCTTTGTTGGTTTTAACCATCCTTAAGTTTTCATTGCTTTTGATAATCCGATCATCAACAATCTGAATTTCCCGTTCACTGTCTCGACAGGCAACTTTTGCTTTGGTAAAGTCGTCTTTATTCTGTATAAGAGCCTTTTCAAATTGTTTGAGCCTTGATGCCAATTTGGTTTTTTCGGTTTCCACTTTTTGAAGAACCGATTGAAGTCTGACAATTTCAGTTTCCGCTTCCTGAAGTTTAACAAGTGTAACAATATCTTGTTTTGATATATCCTTCATAGTTTATCCTTAAACTGTTTTGAATGGATCCTTTTCCTTTTT
>PIVS01001108.1 GCA_003353855.1 Desulfobacteraceae bacterium | reverse complement strand
CTTCACGTCTTGCAATGCGGACATCAACGGCTGCCATGGCTTGGTTGGGAATGATATTGACCTTGTCTCCACCGCTGACAACCGTGACCTGGGCAGTTGTTCCCAAATTATTTTTATTGAGCCTATCAATGGCAATGATCTGGTTCGCCAATTCCACCACGGCATTGATTCCCTTGTCCGGATCCGCACCTGCATGGGCAGTTTTAGTCCGGGGCATGGGGCAGTTCCTTAAATTGCAATAATAATAGAAGAATCCTAGGGGATTTTTCCCATTTTAAAGTTCCCAGTCTTGGGTGGGAAGTTCAATTGTTGATGGATCTGAATAATGACTTAAGTTTTGGAGTAACCAAATGTTTCCTGTTTGTTATTCTCTTGACCAGAGTATATTCCGGAAATGTAGGTGATATTTTTGGGTGTATTTTGACACAAGATTGTTAACACCTTTCTTTTCAGTGGGTTAACTTGTCGGTGAGTACAACTTTTTTTCGACAATAATTACAATACAGGAGGTGTTATGGACAATGAGACCCGTAAAAAAATTGCTTTGATCCGTTTCAAATTGATCAGTCCGGTGTTAGCAGAGCCAGGAAGAGTTCAAAATGAATACTTTCGCACCCAGGCTACCAAACGTCATGAATTTCCACGCTATGGCAGCAGGAAATTCAAAGTATCCACACTAAAATCCTGGCTCAAGGCATATCGGAAAAATGGTTTTGAAAGCCTGAAACCTAAAATCAGAAGCG
>PIVS01000579.1 GCA_003353855.1 Desulfobacteraceae bacterium | reverse complement strand
ATGACGAGGATTTTCATCTTGCTCTCCTTAAATTTGTTCGTTTATTTTCTTCAATGGCCAATTGGATTAATTTGTCCAGCAACGCTGGAAATGAATACCCGCCCACACCTGCCGACTGGGGAAAAAGGCTGGTGGCTGTCATACCCGGGATGGTATTGGTTTCAAGGACTGACAGTTCTCCTTTTTTCAGAATCATGTCAGTCCGGGAGTATCCTTTTAGAAATAGGGATTGGTGAGCCAAAATGGCCAATTCCTGAGCTTTTAATGTGGTTTGTTCATCAATGCGGGCCGGACAGATTTCTTCTGTTTCACCTGCCACATATTTGGCCTCATAATCAAAAAATTCATGGGAATTCCCTGGTATGATTTCAATTACCGGCAGGGCTTCCAGGGAGTCATTTCCCAATACCCCGCAGGTCAGTTCAACCCCCTTTACATAGGATTCAAAAATCAAGGTATCATCATGCTCAAATCCGAGGGTGATTGCTGCTTCAAGATTTTCCCCGCGCTGTACAATGGTCATGCCCACGCTGGACCCTGCGCAGGCCGGCTTTACCACAAGGGGCAGGCCAAGGCAGCCGACCACTTCCGGGATGTTGATTTTATCCGTCATGGAAAAGGAAAGATAGGGCGGCGTAGGGACCTTGGCACCGTCATAGAGTCGTTTGGCAATAAGTTTGTTCATGGCAACGGCAGAGCCCAGTACTCCGGCTCCCTGGTAGGGGATGTCCAGAAGGTCTAAAAGTCCCTGGACCGTGCCGTCTTCTCCAAAGGGGCCGTGGAGAATTATCAGAGCCGCATCTATGGCGGGTGCATCCATAACCAGTTCGGGTAAATCGGTTTTAGGATCATACCGGGTAATTTTATATTTGTCTTTGTCAAGGGCCTCAAATACCTGGGTGCCGCTGTCCAAGGAAACCTCTCTTTCTGAAGAGACTCCGCCGGCTAAAAGGGCCAGTCTGATCTTTTTCATCCTACGCTCCTTAACTTTATCCCTGAATAATATTTTGTCTTGCGGTTTCAAATTCTTTTTTGGTAATCAGATCTTTTTCATAAAGGGTGTTCAGCTCCAGTATTTTACGTTCTGCCCTGTTTGCGGAATCTTCAATGAGGTGGGTGTCGGAATAGTGATGTACGGAAGATTGGTCAAGGAGTAGATTGTTATTTTCCTTTGCTTTTATTTTAAAAGAGGCCAGGCCGCCCAGCAGTTTGACTTCAACGGTTCTGTCCTGGAATTCAGGCGTGGAAAGTACCTCCCGAAGATCGGTGGAGTTCTCCCGCACCCTTCGGTATACGATCCAGGCAACGGAGAGAACAAGGATGGCAAGACCGGCAAGTATATAGGGCAGGTAATGGTATACCCCCTTGAAGAGGACCACTGATACGCCGACACCTGCCAATAGAAACACGTGGAGCAGCAAAATAAAATAAGCTGTAAAAATACTTTTAAAGAGGCCTTCTTTGTCTGCTTTTTTAATAGTCATGATAATTTTTTTAATATATTTTCCCTGTATTCATCGGGCAGCACGGGGAAAGTATTTGCTCCGCCCCTGGTGGTGCCCAGTTTTGTTAAAAGGTAGTTAAGTTTTTTTTGTATTTTTGATCTTTCCTGAGAATCATAATTGGTTTCCCCAAGCAATTGTTCCACCTTGGTTATTTTCTTTTTTAGTTCTAACTCCGGGGGCAGAAAACCTGCATTCTTAAGAATTTTATGGGCAAGCCGCAACTCTTCAGGCACGTGCTGCTCCTCAAACTTAAAGGGCTTGCCCCGGCCTTTCAGATTGTCAAAGTCCCCATTCTTCTGGGCCTTTTTTATTCTCTGCTCCACAAGTGCTTCAAACCCTCGAATCATAATTTGTCTAACTGCTCCCGATTTAAAAAAGTTTGGTTGAAAAAGAATATTTCACATCTAATTTTATAGACAGGGAACAAATATTCTTAAGTTTTGACCCTTGATTTTATTAAACCTGCCCCGGTTTTGCAAGGTATATTTTCTTGACACACCATAGGCAATACTGTATTAATTCCCATCTAAATTAAAGAATTTATGGACAATATCCCCATGAACATTAAAAGAATACCGTTTATTTCTTTTATCCTGCTGGTCTGCTTGATGAATTGTGCTCCCGGGGTTGGGGCACAGGAAAATAACCGCCGGAACAATCCTGACCAGTATAATTCTGATCGGGACAGCCTGAATGAGGACAGCCTTTATAAGGGTGTTGTAAAAGCCAAACTTTTTGACGGGTTTTTATATTTTGCAGATCCCGGTGGAGACCATTTGAAGGCCATGCCCAAACGGTTTGCTTCAAATATGAATTCCCATGAGCTTGGCCGGGATATTATAGAGGCATTGATGGAAGGTCCCCCTAATTTTGCACTGGCACCCACTTTCCCAAGTGATACACGGGTGATTGCTCTGTTTATTTCAGAGGAGGGAAGGGCCTGGGTGGATCTGGGTATCAGGGAAGGTCGTTTGAAAAACATGGATACCGTGTCAGAACTTTTGGCAATTTATTCAATTGTGAATTCCCTGACATTGAATATTCCCGGGGTGAAACAGGTGAAAATACTCGTAAATGGATCTGATGTGGAAACCCTCGGGGGGCATGTCAGCCTTAAATATTTTTATAAAACAAATATGTTGATTGTAAAATGAGCAAACAAAAAAATATCTCAAAGATCAGAAATATCGGAATCATGGCCCATATTGATGCGGGCAAGACCACTGTAACGGAAAGAATCTTGTACTATACGGGTAAATCCTACAAAATCGGTGAGGTCCATGATGGTGAGGCAATTATGGACTGGATGCAGGATGAACAGGACCGGGGGATAACAATCACATCTGCTGTTACCACCTGTGAATGGAATCAGTCCGTGATCCAGATCATCGATACCCCGGGACATGTGGACTTTACCGTGGAAGTGGAGCGGGCCCTGAGGGTTCTGGACGGTGCCATCGGAGTCTTCTGCGCAGTTGGCGGGGTGGAACCCCAGTCTGAAACCGTATGGCGCCAGGCAGACCGTTATTCCGTACCCAGAATGGCCTTTATCAATAAAATGGACCGGACCGG
>PIVS01000578.1 GCA_003353855.1 Desulfobacteraceae bacterium | reverse complement strand
ATAATCCCATTGCCATCATTAAAAGTTATTTGGAAACCCTGAGCCTGAAATTGCCGGACAAACACCCGGCCCAGGAGGAATTAACCGTTGTGGGAGAAGAGATCAGCCGTGTCGCAGGTTTGCTTGAAGGATTGTCCAGTTTTTCAAAACCAAAGATCGGCGGATTTGAAGCCATTGATATCAACAACCTCTGTACAGGTATTCTTGAGCTTTTAAAAAAATCGATTCTTCTGCCCCGGCAGATTCAGGCAAGTATTCGTATAGATCCTTTGATTCCAAACATTAAAACCGATAGAAACGGGTTGAAGCAGGTGATTATCAATTTGGTTAAAAATTCAGCAGAAGCCATGGAAAACGGCGGGAAGATTGATATTAGGACATTGCTTTTGCCTGGGTCGGACAAAATACTGATTGATGAGAAAAAAAGACTTCCCGGCAGTATTGAAATTCGAATCCGGGACAATGGACCCGGGATTAAACCTGAGATACTGGAAAAATTGTTTGAGCCCTATAACAGCTCAAAGGGCGGGAAAAATTCAGGTCTGGGCCTGGCAATCGTTCATTCCATTGTAAAGGAACTTAAAGGGAGGGTTTCCTGTGACAGCAAACCCGGCAGGGGGACCTGTTTTTCGGTTTATCTGCCGATGACCTTTTCCAACAGATCTTCATTGGAATCCTAGGGGAAGGCCATTGCAGAAAATTATACCCAACACCTCCAAGGGACAAACCAACCAGAAAACAGGTGAGTTGCTGGTGGGTGAAGGACTGGTGCATCCGGCTGATGTCAAACGGGTCCTTGCCATCCAGGAAAAAGCCAGGGCATCCCTCCAGCGGGATAAAAGCCGGTTGTTTGGCATGATCCTCTGTGATTTGAATCTGATCACCCCCGTGGACAATTATTGTGTTCTGGAAAAACACGGGAAGCTCGTCACCATCCAGGATTTTCTCATCCAAAAAAAACTGGTCCCCAGGGAGTTGGTTAAAAAAACCCTGGCCCGGTCCATTGAGCTGAATATTCCCTTCATGAGCCTTTTACTGGAGGATCGGATTATTTCAAAAACATTGCTGCAGCAGATCGTTTTTGACCTGTTTTACATTCCCTTCAGATCCATCAGCGATATTGTCTTTGACAAGAAGACCAGAACTAAGCTTTCATTTATAATACAGAAAAGCCAGGCCAGGAAACATAAGGTTATTCCCCTGATTCTCAGAGGGAATACACTTTTGTGCGGGGTTGCAGATCCCCGGAATCTTACCTTTATCCGGGAGCTGAACAGCCAATTTCCCCAGTATCGGTTTAAAACAGTGTTTATCTCTTTTTCCGGATTTACCTGGTTTTATAAAATGCTCTATAAAGAGGCCTGGGACCAGGTAAAGGCAGTGGAAAAACCCGTTGACCTGTCATTGCTGTTAAAATTTTGTGTCACCATCACCGAACCTGAAAGGGAAAGGTCTACTATTTTTTCCCTGTACAAACGCTATGAACTGGTGCGAAGTCTTGTGGGGTATGCGGCAAAGGGGGACAGGGCCAGGATGTTTCAGGCTTTTGTGGCGGAACAGTATGGAAAGATAACCAGGGAATATCACTGCCGATCCATTGAGTTTTCATTGAAGAATGATCCCAAGCAGTTGCGGATCATGGCATTTCCAAAAAAGCAGGTGGAATAATTATGGCAAAGGTCATCACCATTGCAAGCGGTAAGGGCGGGGTGGGTAAAACCAGTATCAGTCTGAATCTGTCCCTGGCTCTGGCCGCCGCCGGCCACAGGGTCTGTCTTTTTGATGCCGATCTGGGACTTGCCAATGTCAATATTCTTACCGGCCTGTTTCCCGAGTACGGGCTGGCGGATGTTCTCAGCGGGGAATATTCCCTTGGGGATATCATGATCAGGAATTTTCAGGGGATTGATATCATTCCCGGCAGCTCCGGGGTTGAAAAGATTGCCGACCTGACGCCGGTGGAGTCTAAAAGACTCATCAATTCCTTTCTGGCACTTTCGGCCTACGATTATTTTATTCTGGATACCTCCGCCGGCATCTCCTCCCAGGTCCTGTCCTTTTGCCGGGCATCCCATGAGATGATCCTCGTGGCCACCCCGGAACCCACTTCCCTCACAGATGCCTATTCTCTGTTAAAGGTTTTGTCAAAAAATAAGGGGGTTCCCCGGATAAAGGTGGTGATCAACCAGGTGAAAACAGCCACCTCAGCTAAAAAGGCCTATGCCAGGCTCAAGGAAACCGTCCACAAGTTTTTGCCCATAAAGATTTCTCCCCTGGGAATTGTGGCCCGGGATCGTAATGTTTCCATTTCCGTGGTCTCCCAAATTCCTTTTCTCATGCTTTTTCCGGATACCGATGCCTCCCGGTGTATCCGTTCCATTGCCTTGAAACTTGTAAAAGATCCCCTGGGTAAGGCAGACATGCCCATGGAATTGTTCTGGGATAAGTGTCTGGACTTTCTTTCGCCTCAAAACCAGACGGGTCAAACCCCTGGAACCGGGGAAGGAAAAGCTGGTGCAGGACAGACCCAAGCCAAAGATCGTGCATTGGTAGAGCGGGCATTGGTTTCAGCCAGCGAAAACCCGGCGGATCTTCAGGAACGAATGGCTTCTCTTGAAGACAAAATGTCCCTGCTCCTCAATGGGATGGATGAGATAAAGGCACTTCTCAAGGGAGCCTCCTTTGGCGCGGATGAATTTAGCACGTATGGAAAAGAGCCCTTGTCCCAAAAAATGGAACAAAAACCGGAACCACCGACAGAACCGCCTTCTCCCAGGCTGATCCCCCTTGATTTTGAATCCTGGGTAAATGAGCAGTCGATTTAAAACTTCCCAAGTGCATTGAACAAGAGCAGTGGCCTCCTCAGATAATCGTGGATGGTTGAGGAAAATCGCCTTCTGGTTCCAAAGTCTGCAAACCGGACCTGGTTTGCTGCCATTACAGCAGCCTTGTTCAAGCTTACGGCCTTTTTCTTGTCCCAGGGTCACTTCGTCTGGATTGTAGGTATATGATTCCAGATAGTCCAGATAGACGGGAGTGAGGAAATAACAGGTGTTTTCAAGATAGGCTTTCTGGCTTT
>PIVS01001107.1 GCA_003353855.1 Desulfobacteraceae bacterium | reverse complement strand
AACTATGCCTCGGTCCTTTCAAATGTGGTTTATACAGATCCCCTGGGAATCTTTTTGTCTGAAACCGCCAAATTTGCTCCCCAGATGGCGCCCAGGTTCGGTAACTACGGCAATAAGGTATTGCCCAAAAATGGCGGTGTCGAATCCGTTGAAACCGCCATCAAGGCCATGCGGTATTATGGATTCAAAGCAAAGAATATCCCCGACGGAAAACAGGAAATCATCGTTTTTAATAACAATTTTCATGGCCGGACCATTTCCGTGGTCTCCTTTTCCTCCAGCAAAAAATACAATGAGGGCTTTGGCCCCCTTACCCCGGGATTTGTCTCCGTTCCATTCGGAGATATTGAAGCTGTAAAAAAAGCCATTTCCCCCAACACCTGCGGCATTCTGGTGGAACCCCTCCAGGGAGAAGGCGGCATGAAAATACCGCCCAAGGGCTTTCTCAAAGGATTAAGAGACCTCTCCGATGAAAATGATCTTCTCCTGGTCTGTGATGAAATCCAGGTGGGCATGGGCAGAACCGGCAAAAAGTTCTGTTTTGAACATGAAGATATCGTTCCCGACGGCGTGATCTTAGGCAAAGCCCTTTCCGGCGGGCTTGTTCCCCTGTCCGTATTTATCACCAATGCCAAAATCATGGACATGGTTTTTTCCAAGGGTTCCGACGGGTCCACATTTGGCGGCTATCCCCTGGCCTGTGTGGCAGGGGCGGCATCCCTCAAAGTTTTTGAAGAGGAACACCT
>PIVS01001106.1 GCA_003353855.1 Desulfobacteraceae bacterium | reverse complement strand
ATTTTTAAAAATTTATTTTTTTAAGGGAATTAAAAGGAGCGAATTAGATGGATCGAATTAAATCGAGTTGGGGAATAACATCTCTTGATTTTGGGGCGGAATTAAATCCCTGATCACATTCAAAGAGAGGAAATAATGACGAACCTGATTTAGGTAATATTCCAGACCAAATAAAATATCAATATCCTTCTCATGAAATTACAATAATGAATCTGACCGGAAATGTTCAAATCAAGCCAGTTCCCAAGATATCTGATGATAGAGATGTTAAATGAGAAAAAATATGTGTATCCAGACCGACCTCATAAATGGAAAAGGATTGATATAATAGTCAATAGAATTACAAGGAGGGTGAAAAAATGTCAATAAACTCAAGTGAATTTATGGGTCAATTTCGGCTCATGGTATATGGTTAATGGTATTCTCGGGAAGGGCCATCCACTTTTCTACCGTGGCTTATCTTGAACATACTCTTGGTATCCATCACAAAAAGGGCCATTACCGGAGAGGGGACAGTAATCTTTTTTATGTAATAAGATTACCCCCTGGTATCAAATGATAATTTGTCCTGCCCACAATATGTGGTATGAGACTGCGATTCAGAAAAACTGTGGACTATTAATAATAGTCCGGGCCTTTAAATCCTGCTTTAGGGGAGAAAAATCATAGACAAAGTCCACACTTTCAAAGTTGGGATCATGCGGTTGAGACTCTGAGGCATGACCTGTGCGACACTGAGGTGTTTGC
>PIVS01000577.1 GCA_003353855.1 Desulfobacteraceae bacterium | reverse complement strand
AAAGGCCTGCAATATACTGGGGGGTGATGGGATCTAAAATTTCCGTGGCCGTGGGCAGTCCCATGTCATTGATCTTAATGAGCAGGGAGCGGGCGCTTCTCAACCCCTGGTCCACATTGTAGGAAGAGTCGAGATTCGGGTCGTTGATCATTCCCTTCCAGCCAACCGTGGTCCTGGGTTTTTCGAAATAAACCCGCATGATGAGAGCAATCTTGTCCTTGACCTCGTTGCGCAAAAGGGTCATTTTTTCGGCATATTCCAGGGCGGCATCATAGTCGTGGATGGAGCAGGGGCCGGCAATCACCAGGAGGCGCTTGTCCTTTCCCTGTAAAATGTTCTCTACATCTTTCCGTCCCTTAATAACGGTTTGAGCCACCTCCTCGGAGACGGGCAGTTCTTCTTTGATGACGGCTGGCGAGGTCAGTGGCTTGAACTCTTTTACATTGACATCATAGGTTTGTTTCATGGCTGTTTCCTTTGCAGATTTTTTACCGCCGCAGCCACAAAACAAAAAAGCCGCAGGCGGTTTGCCTGCGGCTTTCATTATTAAAAAATCAAATCAGCGCAACACAGGCAGGCAGGTATAAAAAAAATACCTAAAATAAAAATAAAATCTGTCTATGTCGCAAAAATTCATTATATGCACTCCTGTTAGAATCCCTTACCTAAAACACATATGTGAGATTGTGTCAAGCAATTTTATTGATGGGCTTTTGTATTGAACTTCTGATATTGCAGGTTACAGGTTCTTGGTTTTTCCCATCCATTTAAATTGATAGCAGCACACTGCGGCCTCCCTTTCTTTTGGGCATATCAACCTGTGTAAATCCTGTCTTTACAGCGGTATCCATAATGGTCTCAAATTGGTTTTTTGTTACGTGAAACATCGGTTCCACCAGGAGAAACCTGCCGCCGGGCCTTAACAGCTCTTTGACCTCTTCCAGAAAGGCTTTGGTGTCAGGGGTTTCGTGGACCATATAAAAGGCAAGAATAAAATCTGCTTTTGTCCCCGGGGCCAGACCAATTCGGTCCTGGGCACAATTATGGAGGTGTATCCTCCTGGACAGGTTTTGGGCGACGGCTTTTTTTTCCACCTTTGCCAGCATCTCTTTTTGCAGGTCAACTGCGATCACTTTTCCTGTTTTGCCCGTCATCTTTGCCATATCAATGGAAAAATAACCCGGGCCGCACCCCAGGTCCAGGATGGTGTCCCCTTTTTGAATATATTCTTCCAGAATTTTTTTTGGGTTTTGGATGATACGGCGGATAAAATTATCCAGAAAAAATGAATGGCTGTGGCTGCAGACATCTCCCTTAAATTCTTTATTGTACATGGGGTCTCCTTGTTTGAGTGTTTAGCTGATATACGCTATGGAAAAATTTTTTTGATTTTAGTCAAGTTTTTATCCGGGAGATTCAATCCTGCGAACAAGAAAATCTTCCACCCGGGTTAAAAAATCGATTATGACTTTAGTTTTATCGGGATCAAGCTCCTTCAGATAACGGCTGAAGCCACCGTCCATGGTTTCATGCCAGTGTTTGTGGGCCCAATAGGCCATATTTCCCTGGGCAGTTAAATAGACAATGGACCGGGACAGATTCTTTGGATCTGATCCTTTGGCGGTCAGTTCTTTCTTTTCAAGCCGTTTCAACCCCTGGGATACACCGCCCTTGGTGATACCAATCAATTTACCGATATCAGTGACACTTAAGTCTTCATTGTCGCCGATTATTTCGATCATATGGATCTCCGAGTGGGAAAGGGCATGACCAGTACCAAACTCTTTGGGCGCCTTATCCAGTTTTGCGGCCAGGGTCATGAGGGATTGAAATTTTCCGTGGATTTTTTGGGTTTGACAATTCATGGTGAAAGCGTATATTTGCTAAACTCTTTTGTCAAGAAAAAGAATTATAGATCAAGATTTTCCGGCAAAAGGGATCAGATATCCATAGTATTTAAAATTGATTCCTGCTCATCCAGGATTTCGTCTAAAATTTGGGGGGTGGTCATGGGATTCATGATGACCACCCTTAAAACCACAACATTATAATCGTCTGCGTGGCATGCTTTGAGTCGTGTCCTTGAAACAAAACTTTTGCCTGTTTCCCGCTGAATCCGCTGTATATTAATATTGATATCATCCAGTCTTTGGTTCAGGTTCCTGAGTTCTTTTGAACAGGCTGTTTTGATTTTTTTCCGTAAGGACGGTGGAACAAGGCGGTAGGTGAGTATGTTCAGTACCGGGGCTGTGATCAGTTCAAATAAAGAGCGTTTTGTGATTTTTTTTGCCAACTCTTTGGCTGTTCTGATACCGTGTTCAATGAGGAGGCCATAGCCCCGGGTCCCCATTATTTTCAGGGAGGCATCCAGGATAAGGGAGCTGCTTTCCCGGGATCCTTCCAGGGTTTTGCTTCCAAGGTCAACAGACCCTTCTCTGATCACATAGCTTGCATGGTAGGCAATCTGGTCCAGGGCAAGGGGATCTTTAAAAAATACCATGCCGGCGGTCATCGGCATGTAAAATTGCTTATGGCAGTCAATGGTTACTGAATCGGCCCGTTCAATCCCTTTAAGCAGGGGGGCATATTTGTCAGAGAGCAGCACCGGACCTCCCCAGGCCGCATCCACATGAAAATGGATACCATTGACTTCACAGATATCGGCAAGCTGGGGCAGGGGATCGATGACTCCGGTTTCCGTGGCTCCTGCAATCCCCACAAGGGCTGCAATCCAGGTTCCGGACTCTTTTTTTAGTTTGTGGATCAACCTGTCAAGGGCTTTGAGGTCAATGCATCTGTCCTTGTCCACCTCAACGGCAATTACATTCCGGTGTCCGATGCCAAGAATTCCCCCGGCTTTTTTCAGGGAAAAGTGTCCTCTTTTGGAGACCAGGACCACCACCCGTGTGAGCTTGGTTGCCTGCATGGCATTGAAAAAACCTTCTTCCTCAACCCCTTTAAATCCATCCTTTGGGGGGAATAATTTGTTCCTTGCCACCCAAAGGGCCGTGATATTTGCCGTGGTACCTCCTGTGGTGAATCCCCCCAGAGCTGTCTTTGTATTCTGAACATGGGCGGCATAAAATT
>PIVS01000576.1 GCA_003353855.1 Desulfobacteraceae bacterium | reverse complement strand
CGGCACCCGAAGGCACACAATGTTGTGTGCCTTCGGGTGCCGGGGTATATTTTTCAGGGTTATAAAAAAAGTCCAGCTGTTTCTTGACAAAAGGCAAAAAAGCATTTACTTATCCTTTATAGAACCATGCCAATAAAAAAAAGAAAACTGTATGCCCCAAAATTTCAAAAAAAATAATAATTCGTTCTATAACATTTTTTCATGGCCATATTTACCTGCCCATATGATTATTGGAGTATTGACCTTTTCAAGCCTTATTTCAAACTTACTGGGGCAGGCGCCATTAAAATGGATATTGGTGTGTAGTGGAATTTGGCTGATCTATATTATTTTGCTGTTTATTACGGAAAAAATACAAAAACACAACCTGAAGAATATACTTCAATCAATGATAACCATCGTTTTCATTTTTGGTCTGTACCGTCTTTTGGCTGACCTGGCGTTTGAAGTCATCCCCTGGAATGGAGACAAACTTATTTCTTCAATAGATAAATTTATTTTCTTTGGACACTCTCCTGTTGTTTATTTGTCCAGATTTGCAACACCAGAAATTGTTGAATTGTTCAGTATTGCCTATGGTATTTTTATCCCTTACCTGTACTTTTCTATTTTTCTCTGTCTTTTGGGGCGACCTGAAGATGAAAAGAAAATATTTATTACAGCATTGACAATTACCTATGCCATCAGTTTCCTCGGATATCTTTTCGTGCCGGCAAAAGGTCCAATTGTTTTCATGGAAAATGAATTCAGCTCTCCACTTTCAGGGGGATATTTTCTTGGCCTGGTAGTTGATGCGATTAACAATGCAGGTGGTCCGCATGGTGCTTTTCCGAGCCTGCATATAGGTGCCTCCTGGGTTATCTGTTTTTTTGATATCAGGCGCGGACAATTACGAGGATTGCTATATATTCCCTTGGTATTGTGTATATTCCTGGCAACAATGCTTCTTAGGTATCACTATTTCATAGATCTTTTTGCAGGCTTTATCATAGCTACCTTTGCTGTTCTTATATCAGAACGGATACATGAAATTTCATTTCTAAAAAGACCACTTATTGTTATTTTCTTCCACTTTATCACTCGTTTCTATTTCAGCAATATCCAGGTGAACAGACTATATAATTTTCCTAAAGAGATGCCTGTTATACTGATAAGCAATCATGTCAATGCTTTTATTGATCCATTTGTAATTGCTGTGGCAACCGGTCGCCCCTTGAAAATCACTGCCAAGGCATCATTGTGGAAAAATCCGCTTATCCGCATGGCAGCTTCTCTATTCGGGGTCATACCGATTTCCCGGTCGGAAGACAGTAAAAATAAAAAATATCAACTAAAGAATGTATCTTCCTTCCAAACGTGTTTTGAAGGCTTAGACCAAAACGAAACCATTTGTATCTTCCCTGAAGGCAAAAGCCACTCAGAATCTGAAATGCTACCTTTTAAAACCGGTGTCGCCAGGATGGCTCTTGAATATGCCCAATCATCAGAAAAAGGAAATCAGGTCTGCATTTTACCTGTTGGTTTGTTCTACAATTGCAAATCCCGATTCGGTTCCCGCGCATTTGTGGAAATTGGCCAGCCAATCATTCTATCTGAATGGATCAAACGGAATGAAACCGAGGATTACAGACTTCTGACAAAAAATCTGGAAGAAAAAATCGGCGATCTTACTCCACAAGCAAAAACCCGCAAAGACCTTTCACTTTTAATCTGGCTTTCTGAAATTTACCAAAGATTTAAAATTGAGCCTGTTTCTGTAGATTATATTTATAAATTTCCAGAAAATTTCATTAAAGTCACACAATATCTTATTAACAATTATTACCGTCTTAAACATAACCCTGAGATTAAACGATTAAAAGAAGATGCAGAATTATTTAAATCTGAACTGGATAAGTCAGGGATCAGGGCTGAGGAAGTGTTTTTGCCCATGCATTTCTGGAAGGCAGTCTTTTTTATGTTCAGAGAACTTGAAATCCTGCTGCTTGGTTCATTGTTATGCACTGCCGGATTGATTTTGAATATCTTTCCTTTAACAATTTTAATTATCCTAGTCAGATTTATGTCCTCTGATGAAGACCACTGGGCAACTAATTATATATTTTATGGAATTATACTCATGCTGTTCTGGTGTGTTGGCATTGCTCTGTTTTCCATTTTTTATTCCCCCTGGCTGCTATTTTTAATTCCGGTCAGTATTTTTTGTGGTTATTTTGGATCTCAATATATTCAAAGATTGATAAGGACATTAAAAAGACTGAAGACATTCATGCGTTTTTTAATACAGCCTTGGCAACAAAAGCAATTGATTGAAAAACAGACACATATTGTAAACATGCTTATTGAAATTGAAAAAAAACATATTTGACAAATAAAAAAGGAATATATGAACATGAATAAAATAATTACAACATTTAATGACCCGCCATCCATAGAATCTGATGGAGGAAATGGGTATAATCTTAAAATACTGACACAAAAGAATATTAATGTTCCGGAAGGAATTATTCTTTCCGCTGAATTTTATAAAGACTACTACCCTGCCCCACCTGAGTTTTCCATAGCAGACGATGCAAAGCTTGCAGATGAATGCCTTGAGATGCAAAATAAGGTCAAAGAAAAGAAATTACCAGATTTAGTCAAAAATGAGATAGATAAATTTTTAAGTGGTTTGGGACGCAATTCGTCTTTTGCAGTCCGGTCATCCTCAACCTTTGAAGATCTCTCAGGAGCAGCGTTTGCAGGACAGCATGATACGTTTCTTAACGTACATTTTGAGGATATAGAAATCAATATTAAAAAATGTCTTGCATCCCTATGGCAAAAACATGCTGTTTTATACCGACATCATCAGGGATTTTCCCAGAAAGAGGCTTCCATGGCTGTGGTAATACAGAGGATGGTGAATGCTGATACTGCCGGAGTTGCATTTTCTGTTGACCCAGTGTCTGGGAACCTGTCCCATGTTAAGCCTCATATTTTAGCCGATAATTTCCTCAGCTTTAAGCAACGTTCTGTTCAGATATTGTGTTCTTTTCCGAGAACCGGCATGATTACTCCAATCCTGCCTTTCCTCTATAATACGAT
>PIVS01000105.1 GCA_003353855.1 Desulfobacteraceae bacterium | reverse complement strand
ATGCAAAGAGTGCGGAAAACGTTTTGATGATCTCACCGGAACCATTTTTGCCGGACATCACCAACCCCTCAAAGTGTGGATATTGTGCCTCTATTTCATGGGGTTGAATTTGTCCAACAACCAGCTTTCCAAAGAGTTGGACCTTAACCGGGGTGATGTTCACAAGATGGCTGCTCAGCTACGCGAAGGCGTGGAAAAAAAAAGCCTCAGATAATCCTTCAGGACGATGATTGAGGTGATGATCAAGTAAGACCTCAAAACGCGACATGAGCCATCTTCGCGGCAATGCTATAATGCTTTTTTAATCTTCTTTTCGAACACACCCATAAAAAAAGAATCTGACTCCCCCAGTACATGGGAATGGACCTTGCCAAATTCATGAATCAGCTTTCGGGCCAGGGGCGTCAGTTGGGACCCCCCTCCGGCAGCCCCTCCGGCATTCCGGACCAGCAGAGGCTGTCCCAAACCCTCTTCAGTGGCCTTGATTTTTCCCCAGATGGCCCTGTAACCCATTTTTAATTCTTTTGCTGCAGCATTGATGGAACCGCACCTGTCAATGGCCAGAAGAATCCTGAACCGACCAAGACCGAAAATCACCTTACCGGTCCCATCTTCTATCCATACCTTTGACCGTATAAAAAACGACGTCTCTTTACCCGCCGGAATTTCTTTACCCATCATTCCCCTTCTCCTTGGCTGACCCTATCATTGTAGGGGGGACTCTACCATAAAACCAGGGCAATGGGCCAGGGGAAACCAACGGGAAACAAAGGTTCAGCAAAGAATCAAATCATGCCTGCTTTTCAATATTCACGGCACAGGCCTTATACTCTGCAGTCAAGGTAATGGGATCAAAAGCCGGATTGGCCAGCCAGTTGGCATTGTTTTCTCTGAAATGAAAGGCCATCCAAACCAACCCCTGTGGGACCTCGTGGGTGATATTGGCCCGGACAATGACCTGACCCCGCCTGGAACTCACCCGGATATATTCCCCATGTTCAATATCCAGATGCTCTGCATCCACGGCAGAGATATCGGCGGTCTCCTCGGGGAGCAGCTCATTGAGGCCCTCACACCGGCCTGTCTGGGTTCTGGTATGGTAATGGTACAGTCGCCGTCCAGTGCTCAGCACAAAGGGATAATCTTCGTCAGCCACCTCTGCCGGGGGAGTCCACTCAACCGGAAGGAACTGACCCTTTCCCCTGGTAAACTGGCCCTGGGAATGTAAAAAACCTGTGCCTGGATGGGATTCACTGGGACAGGGCCATTGGAGCCCGTCCCCTTCAATCCTGGAATATTTTATACCGTTCAGTGCAGGGGCCAAGGGAGAAATTTCATTGTCCCAGATTTCCCTGGCGCTGTTAGACTCCCATTCTACCCCGAACCGCTTTGCCAGTTCCCTGAAAATCCACCAATTGGGTTTTGCCTCTCCAGGAGGTTTACTGGCTGTCCTCACCCGGTTCACCCGGCGCTCACTATTGGTGAAAGTTCCATCATTCTCACTCCAGGCAGCAGCCGGAAACACCACATGGGCAAATTCAGTGGTTTCATTAAAAAAAATATCCTGGCAGATAAGAAATTCAGCAGATGCCAGTTCCTCTTCCACCTTTCTAATATCCGGTTCGGTATTGGCCAAATTTTCACCAAAAATATAGAATGCCCGGACTTTTTTCTCCTCCAATCCCTCCATCATCTGGGGTATCATGAGCCCGTTTTTGTCAGGCAGATTATCAACTCCCCAAAACGCCTCAAATTTCTTCCTGGCCCCGGGATCTATCACAGCCTGGTACCCGGGAAACACATTGGGAAGGGCGCCCATGTCACAGGCACCCTGGACATTGTTCTGGCCCCTCAGGGGATTGACCCCGCCGCATTCCTTACCCATATTGCCCAAAAGCATCTGCAGGTTGGCAACGGAAACCACATTGTTCCTGCCGCAGGTATGTTCGGTGATACCAAGTGTATAGCAAACCATCATAGGTTTTACACTGGCCAGGGTCCTTGCGGTCTCAACAATTTTGTCCGGTTCAATACCGCTGATCCGGGCGGCCCGCTCAGGGGGATAGGCTGCCACCACAGCCTTTAATTTCTCAAAATCCTCTGTGTGGTTTTCCACAAAATCGTGGTCCTGGAGATCCTCTTTGATGATCACATGCATGAGACCATTGAGCAGGGCAATATCCGACCCCACCTTCAACCCCAGGTGGATATCGGCAAAATCAACCAGTTTGTGCTTTCTGGGATCAGCCACAATCAGGGATGCCCCGTTTTCAACGGCATTCTTGACATAGGTGGCAGCCACGGGGTGGGCCTGGGTCATGTTAGAGCCGATAACAAAAAACATCTTTGCCTTGGAAAACTCCCCAAAGGAGTTTGTCATGGCGCCGGAACCGAATGAAGCCGCAAGACCTGCGACGGTCGGGGCATGTCAGGTTCGGGCACAATGATCGATATTATTGGTTTTAAATACAGCTCGAAATAGTTTCTGCATTTGATAGGAATCTTCATTAATGCTTCTGGCGCAGCTCACTCCGGCAACCGCATCAGGCCCGGACTCCTTAATAATGGCCTTGAGCCGGTCTGCGGTATAATCCAATGCCTGGTCCCAGGAGACCTCTTTAAATTTACCATTCTCCCGGATCACAGGCATTTTAATCCGTTCCTTGGAATAGATAAAATCATAACCGAACCGGCCTTTGACACAGAGGCGTCCCTTGTTGGGAGCCCCGTCTTCAGCCCCGGTTACCTTGATAATTTTGCCATCCTTTACATGGAGAATCTGCTGGCACCCCACCCCGCAATAGGGGCAGGTGGTCCTGATGGTTTCCTTCTCCCAGGGGCGGCAGTCATTCCGGGCTTTCTTTTCCACAAGGGCACCCACCGGACAGACTTGGATACACTCCCCGCAAAACACACAATCAGATTCCATAAGCGATTTGCCATTGGAGGTTACCACCGTGTCCCTGCCATTGTTCCCCCCCATGTTTATGGCCTTATTCACCTGAATTTCATTACAGGCCTTCACACATTTGCCACAGCCGATGCACCGGGAATAATCCCGGACGATCATGGGATTGGACATATGGGGCACCTCTTTTTTCCACTGGGTGTCAAACACCCGGACTTTGGCCTGGTATTCATAGGCCAGGTCCTGGAGACGGCAGTCCCCCCAGGCCGGGCAAAGGTTAAAGGAATCTTCCATGTCCCGGGCATCCATCTGGAATTCTGTAAACCCGCTTTTCAGTCCCCCGGCTACACCGCAATTATGATTTCCCGATGCCACCAGGACTTTTATGGCTGTTTTTCTGGCCAGCCTGACCCCGGGGGAATCTGTCCGGATCTCCATGGTCTCCGCAGCTTCGGTGGAACAGGCCGGAATCAAAGCTCCGGTCTGGTCCTCAACCACGCAGACACCGCAGGTACCTGTGGGCGTGGTACCTTGAAGATGACAAAGGGTGGGGATTTTAAGAGAAATGGATTTACAGACCCCGAGAATGGTCTGTCCTGATTCAAAGGGAATGGATTGACTGTTGATTTTGAGAAGCGGCATACTACTCTCCTTAACTCTTCATTAGAGATCTGGTGCTGACGAGTCCACAATTTATGTGGTTGCTACCATAACCACTTCGCTATGTCAATATTGACATAGCGGAATATGATATATTATTCCAGTCCCTTACACCCATAAAGACAAATCCCTGTTTGACCAGGTAAGAAACCACGCCTTTGACTATCTGGACAGGAACCACGGAAACCAATCAGATAACCTGCCCGTGTATCCGTCAGAGGAATCCCTGACAGGGAAAGCCATCCGGGTCAGCATCTGTTCATGGGCACAAGATGGCCTGCGCCGGCTTCAATTCTATTGGAAAGGAGTCTGACCTTTTTTTCAGCGAAATTTTATTCCAAAAGGTTTTTAATTTGTCCCGGTTAAAACGGTTAGGTAATATTTTCCTTGTGATCCATTTGGGGGTGGAAAATTATTCCAACTTTTTTTGATCCATCCTTTTTGAAAAAATCGTTTGTTTGTTTTAAATAATTGAATTTATAGATAAACTTTGATTTTATTTTTTATGGCATGATCATTGCTCATTTATGTCACAAATAAAATTTTAAAAGGTGTCCCATGAATTTTACATTTGCCGACATAAACAATTCGTTTTCAAACCTGGTCCCAGCAGATTCACTGCCAAGCGGAATGGGTGCATTTGAGAATTCAGCAAATCGCTTCTCTTTGTTTGCCGACAATCTTAATAGGGTAATTAAAGGAGCAAGAGCAACCCAGGTATCTGTTGGCGCCAAATCCGTTTCGGCTTCCACCAAATCCGTTGCTGCTGAAAAGTATGCTTCCATAAGACAGGAAAACATGGATGAAGCAAAAAAAATCTTTTTAGAGGAGGTGGACCAGGAGCAGGGACTGCTATTTCTTTCAAAACTGCAAAATTTGTTTTTATCCCTGTCCGGCGGGGATTTGAATAATATCTCCCTTGATACCCAGGGGTTGGACCTCCTTAAAGATATGCTTTTAAAGGCTGGATTTGAACCGGGAGAGGTTGACCAATTGATGTCCGGGCTGTCTGAAAAGGCCCAGGGCGAAGATCTTAGCCTTGATGAGGTGATGGGAGATCTTTTTACTCTTTCAACTGAGGTTGAAGAAGAAATAATGGAAGAGGAGGCGCTTATTGAAACATCTGCCCTGCCTTTTTTAACCTCTATCTTAAACTCCCTGGGTCTTCCCAATGAGGCGGTTGACCAGATTATATCCCAGGCCAACAGGGGAGAAAATGGAATCAGCCTTGATGTGGTCATCGACCATCTCAAGTCCATTGAAATCCAATCTCTCTATTCAGGCCAGTCCTTTCAAACCCGGGAAGGGGACACCTCTTTTACAATGTCTTTTGAACAATTGGGGCTTGGCCTGCCGGAAAATATGACATCCCAGCTTGGTCTGGGTGATCTTCTTGCTTCCCTGGAAACCCGGAAAGAAAAAATTGCAGCCGCCAATCATGCAGAAGGATTCACGGGGCTTGCCAATCAGGCAGAGGGTGGTGGGGCGCAATCTTCCAGCAATATGATTGATTCACTTTTTAACCACCTTGAGATTCAATCGAGCAATACAGGCGTGTCTGAATTTTCCCATGGTCAAATCAAAGATCAGTTTGAAAATGATTTATTGATTCCGGATAAATTCAAACCAAACAAAGAGGGGTTGTTCTCCCAGGGGCAGCCCGAATCGGGTACAAACCAAGAGAAGGTTTTAAAGGAACTAGAGTCTGTTTTATCTGGAAAATCAGGCGAAACAAGTGATGCCGCCCCCAGGTTCAAGGATGGAAAAGAGAGCGCAAAATTGGTTAAAACAGATACTGCCAGGGGAGGGGAGGCCGTCCAATTGGACTCCGATGTTAAAACCGGAGTCATTGGCGGGGCTTTAAAGACAAAATCAACCTTTAAAAATTTGCCTGCCCATGTGACTAACCAGGTAAGCAAAAGCATCGTAAGAGCCGTAAACCTGGGTGAAACCACCATGACGATTAATCTGAAGCCAGCTGAACTCGGGCGGCTTCAATTGACCATCAATAATGTGGGAAACAGCATGAAGGTCAGTATTACCGCAGAAAATCCCGCAGCAAAAGATATTTTAACCGCCAATGTGAATGAGCTTAAAACGGTCCTGGCCAATGCCGGTATCAGTCTGGATAAGTTTGATGTGGATATGAACAGCGAGTTTAAGCAATCCTATGCCAATGCAGAAAATGAATCCGGTAATTCCAAACAGAAAAATCGGAACCAAAAGGGTTTGTTTGATTCCACTGACGCGGAAGGAATAAATGTTTCTGCTGCTAACCCTGACGGTGAAATCCAGGACGGATCATACCATTTTGTTGCATAAAGGAGAAATACGATGACAGTTTCATCAACGGGAAATACATCACTTGATTTAATAGCCAATTCCTATCAATCGGGTTCGACTGAAGCAAAGGAAAAATCAGATGCCATGGGCAAGGAGGATTTTCTGGCCATGCTGGTCGCCCAGCTTGAGAACCAGGATCCTTTGAACCCCATGGACGGTACGGATTTTTCCGCCCAGCTGGCCCAGTTTTCACAATTGGAACAATTGATGAATCTGAATACCTCCATGGAAACCCTGGCCTCATCCGTTTCCGATGATGCGGAAGAGGATCTGATGTCCTATCTGGGCAAACAGGTATCGGGCAATGTTGATTCCATGCAGGTGGAGAATGGGATGGTGTCCGGCGGATTTTTCAGCCTGGCGGAAAATGCAGACGTCATAATCAACGTTACCGATGAATCGGGTAAAACCGTTAAAACCCTTTTCGAGGGGACAAAATCTTCCGGAGCCCATCTTGTTGAATGGGATGGTACCGATGAAAATGGCGATGCAGTGGCCGACGGAACTTATAAGTATAGTGTTCTTGCCAATACCGGTACCGGGTTTCAGGAACTGCCCACCACGGTTACCGGTGTGGTTGAAGGCATAGCCTACAGCAATGAATCACCATATCTTGTGGTGCAGGGCGTATTGATTGATCCCGATTCCCTGACTTCGGTATCTTCTGTTGATGACAACAATCTGCCCCCGGAATCGGTATTGAGTTATCTTGGCCATACTGTCAGTTCGGATCAGCCGATTCTTTCTGTTGAAGAAGGAGTGGTGTCAGGAGAGGATCTGAAATTTAATCTTGAACAGCAGGAAGCCGTCCGCATAAAAATTTATGATCCATGGGATAATCTGGTCCAGACAATTGAGGTTGAAGAGAAAGATGCCGTCGGAGGTGAGAATTTTGTCCATTGGAACGCCGTTGGCAAGGATGGGAAAGGGGTATCGGACGGATTGTATTATTATACAATTGAAACAGCCTCGGGAACGGGGGAAATATCTATTTCCGAAGAGGTTTCAGGAATTGAGTATGCCAATGGAAGCCAGTATCTTGTGCTGAAAGATACCGGCAGACTGGTGGCGATCTCTTCCATCACAGCAATTAATTAAGCATGACGATCAGCATGACAATGTTGGGTTTTACATAAGTAAAGGAGAGGGATATGTCTTTATCAAGTTCATTATTTACAGGTACCAGCGGTTTGAAAAATATGGGCAATGCATTACAGGTTGTGGGTAATAATATTGCCAATTTAAATACGGTTGGGTTTAAAAAGGGCAGATCAACCTTTGCAGACACCCTGTACGAGAATGTGGCTACCCAGGGAGGCACCGACCAGGTTGGGCGCGGTATGGCAGTGGGGGATGTTTCCCAGAATTTTGCCCAGGGCTCCTTTGAATCCACGGGAAACACCACTGATCTCTCCATCGGCGGTGACGGTTTTTTTATCATGAGCCAGTCAGGCACTGAAAATACATTTTATACACGGGCGGGAAACTTCTTTTTTAATAAAAGCGGCGAACTGGTAAATCCCGAAGGGTATATTGTACAGGGCTGGGAATTGGATGATGAAACCGGAGACGACATAGGTTCAATTGGAGACATCATTCTGAACGCGTTTACCAATCCGCCCAAGACCACCACCCAGGTAACGGCCATCACCAATTTGGATGCCGATGCCGCAAATAATACGGTGGTTCTTGCAAATGACTGGGATGCCGGGGCAGACACCCATATGGGTTCGACAAATTATGAATACCAGACGGTTGTCAAGGTCTACGACTCTTTGGGAAGCACCCATGATATTACCATTTATTATGATAAAAAATCGGATACTGAGTGGGAATATATTGTTACCAGCAACCCCGAGGAGGACCAGAGAAATCTGGTGCAGAATACCGACTCCAAGGGCCTTCTTGCCAAGGGGAGCATCACATACTCTCAAAGCTCCGGGGATATCATGGATTTTACCATGGAAGAATTTACAGGGCTGCTGGGTAATTTCCAGGCAGACGGGGTGAACGGGGTTAATGATATTGAATATCTGATTGCAGATTATGATGTGTTGGGGCAGGACGGATACGGGTTTGAGTTTGAGTTTGACGGATCTGTCTGGGATTTTAAGGATATCACCGGTGACGGTCTTATCACCTCCGCAGACAAGCCCCCTAACTACCCCTCTGCATCTGTTGTCTATTCGGATTCCACCAACGTTCATATCTCCCTGAACTCATCGAACCTGGACCCGGACATCAAGGTGCAATTGGCCAGTACGGCAGTGTCAAACGATACCTTTGGATTTGATATTAATGCAACCCAAAATCTTCATTTCCAGGGTCTTGATAGAGTTGACTATGATGGAGATGTGGCGACTAAAGCTCCTGAATATGTCATCAATGATGCCAGTGTGATGACCCATGACACCCTGGGGGTTGCCATTGTCTGGAACCCGACAACGGAAACCTGGCATTGGAGCAATCCCGATGAAGCCGCCTCCGCCGGCACCCTTGTGAACAGTATTGAATTGAACGGAAGCGCCCAGGCAGCCACGGCATTTGTAAACATTACCAATGCCGGAGCCCTTGACATGGTGTCCGATAATGTATCGCTTATGGTGGACAACAGGACCGGTGCCTGGGATTGGAACATGCCCGTAAAAGAGGATGACTTTGCCAATGAAACGTTCAGTGATCCGGTCAATATTCCCACACTCAGCATAGTTTCAGCCGGAAGCCAGGGGGCGGTGGCATCATCCAGTTCCGGCGGGACCCCCACCACAGTTACTTTAACCTGGGACGGATCGGCCTGGAGCGCCACTGGCACTGCCGGGGGCGCACAGACTGTTGTTACTATTGACGCGCTCAACAGTGATGAACTCAATGTTCAGTTTACCATGTGGGAGGACGACGGGATTGGGGCTTCCACAGGAGCCTCCACCATCCTCTATACATTCGATACAGCCCTTTCCACCGCAACCTCTGCACTTGAGACCATCAGCTTTCAGATTGACCCCACCCCGCCCGAGGAATATCCCATTGCCGTGCTTACCACCTTCGGGGCCACCACAAATGGTATCGGGATTAATTTTGACGATGATGCAACCGTGGATATACAGATGATAGCCTCTGCCGGTGGTGCTACCATGGCCGGCGGCATGACCATGGTATTTAGTACCGATCCGGATGTGCCCCCGGAAAATTATGCTGCTGCAACATTAAAAGGGGATGCCTCCCAGGCTGTCATCGACCTTGACGGTTCGGGAAACAGCGATGATGATGATGATATTGTATTCACCTTTACAGATGATTTAGTAGCCGGGGCCACCAACACAGACCCCCGTGATGACAATAGTGTCATAAGCTTTGATATTCTGGGGTCCACGGCCTGGACATCCATGAGTAAGAGTGACATGACCACCACCGGATATTACGCCTTTACCGCAGATTTTCTCGGGGGGGATTTCGGCACCACGGAAATGGCCATGGAATTAAATATCGGGACCGTGTATGACGGCAATAATTTTGTGAATGATTCCCTGTCATCCACCCAATATTCCAAATCCTCTTCAACGGTGTTCCAGGATGCCGACGGTTATTCCGCAGGGGATCTCCAGGGGGTTGACGTGGCCTCGGACGGTGTCATGACCGGTATCTATTCCAATGGACAGTTGATCCCGCTATTCAGGGTGGGGCTGGCCAAGTTTTTAAACAACTACGGATTGACAAATGAGGGGGGAAACCTTTTTAGCGAAACACTTGACAGTGGTACTGCCATCACCAACAAACCGGGTGAAAACGGTCTGGGCACCATTGCTCCCAACTCCCTTGAGATGTCAAATGTTGATATTTCAGAAGAGTTTGTTGCTTTGATTACCAACCAGAGAGGGTTCCAGGCAAACTCTAAAACAATCACCACGGTTGATGAGATGATGCAGACCGTTATCCAGATGAAATAATATAGGACCCGGTGCTGCCTTTCCGGCAGCACTGTAACGGATCAGTCCCGGGAAAAGCCATGGACAGTGTTTCCCGGGATTGTCAAAAGATTGACGATTTACTGTTTTGTCTGACACTTTTCTAAAAAAAAAACAGGGGGAGACGGCTAGGATGGTCTCCCCCCTGGTTTTTTCCTTCCCATAAAATATTTTGCATATTTCCCATACACCCCCTATAATCAATGGTAAATCTTAGACTTTTCCCATTGATACCAAGTTGACATCAAGTTGATCCCAGTTATAAAAAAATGATTTGGCATGGGGATTGCTTTCTTATGAACCATGTATACACCAGGCACGAACCAGGCATATATCAAGTTTAAATAACCAGTAAAAAGGTGGGAGATATTTTGACTGAGGACCTGTTAGAAGAGATGGATGGAGATATGGAAGATGATTCCTTGGAAAGGCCCCAGGATTCTAACCAGGATAAATCCCGGGAAGAACCGGGCAAAAAGTCATCGGTTAAAAGGCTTATGGGCACTAAAAAAAAACCGGTTCTCATCTTGTTGATTGCAATTGTTTTCATGGGCATACTTGCTGGTGCCTGGCTTTTCTTTTTCGGGGGATCGGGCGAGAATGCGGGGCTTTCCAGCGGGAGCGCCACTGAAAACAGGGCCCTCAATAAATCGGACAAATCCGATCAAATAGGGGCGATTGTTTTTGAAGATATTGTCACGCTTGAGCCCTTTGAGCGTATCCGGTTGAAGGCAAACTCCGCTTTTGGATTTGTCAGTCTTGATGTTACCCTGGAATTGGTGGATCACCGCCATAGAAAACAGGTGGTTGCAATGGAAGACAGAATTCGAAAGGTTATTGCGGGGCAGGTCCGGGAAATGAGATGGCTTGAGTTGAGAACTCCCGAGGGTAAGATCCAGTTGAAATATGAGATGCTCAAGGGGATTAATTCCCTCTTCCCAAAGGTTATCGCCAGAAATGTTTACTTTATAAACCTAATAATGCAGTGATGATGCCATGAGTGAAATTTTATCCCAGGACGAAGTTGACAGTCTGTTAGACGGTCTGGATTCAGGGGAAGTTGAATCAGAAAAGAATGTTGAAGTTCCCGAGCCGGTTGAGGGGATTATTACCTATGATTTCACCAGTCAGGATAAGGTGGTCAGGGCAAGAATGCCCACCTTTGATGTGATCAATGAGCGGCTTTCAAGGGAAGTTCGTGCTACTTTGTCCTCTTTATTGCAAACCAATGTGGATGTGAGCGCCAATCCCTTTGATACCCTGAAGTTTTCAGAATTTGTGAGAAGTCTTCCCGTACCCACAAGCCTCCATGTCTTCAGAATGGAGCCCTTAAGGGGCCATGGTCTGGTGGTTTTTGAAAGCCAGCTGGTCTACAATTTGATCGATACTTTTTTTGGCGGGGAGGCCCTGGGTAAAGCCCGGGTTGAAGGAAGGGAATTTACCCGGATCGAAGAGGTGATGATTAAAAAGGCCGTGGTGGCGGTATTGAAAAATATTGAGGCCTCCTGGGCCCCAATTGAACCTGTTAAGGCTTCCCTGATCAGGTCGGAAATGAATCCCCAGTTCACCGCTATCGTATTGCCCACCGATCTTGTCATAGTCACCCGTTTTGAAATAGAACTGGAACAGGCAGCCGGAAACCTGGTGGTCTGCTACCCCTATTCAATGATCGAACCCATGCGCAATAAATTATCCTCCGGGGTCCAGGCGGAAATCGAGGAAATTGATACCAACTGGCGCAGAATGATCAAGGAAGTCATACTCAATTCATCGGTGGACCTTAAGATTCAGTTGGGGAAAACCGAGGTAACCGGTGAAAAAATTCTTTATATGCAAAAAGGAGATGTGATTCAATTGGACAATGCTGCCTCGGATCCCTTGTCCTGCTTTGTGGACGGGTTGGAAAAACTTACCGGATACATCGGCGTTCAAAGGGGATTCCAGGCATTTAAAATAGAAGAAAAAATAATAACAGATTGTGAGAGTTAAACATGGTTGATGAAAACGGTATCACAGAAGAGTCTGGAGAAAGTATTGGAAAAAGTGAAGAGCAGGAAGCAAGGGAATTGGATTTTATCCTGGATATTCCCCTGGAGCTTTCCGTGGAACTTGGCAAAACCAGGATGCTTGTCAATGATCTTCTTCAACTGGGGCAGGGGTCGATTATCGAGCTGAATAAGCTTGCCGGGGAGCCTTTGGAGGTCTACATCAATAGAAAACTCATTGCAAGGGGGGAAGTTGTGGTGGTCAATGAGAAATTTGGTGTAAGGCTTACCGATGTGATTACCCCCATAGACCGGGTTAAATCCCTGGCGGCTGAAGAACTTGAACACTGATTCCGACATATGGTTAGCCTTTGCACGGACCTTTGGCATGCTCTTTATGGTTTTGGCATTGCTCCTGGTTGTCTTTTATCTGCTCCGGCGGTTTCTAGCCGCAAGGGGGGGGAACAGCAGCAGGGATTTTATAAAGGTTCTAACGGTCCATCATCTGTCTCCAAAGGAAAAGCTGGTTTTGGTAAATGTTCTGGATGAAACCATTCTCATCGGTGTGACCCCCAATCAGATCTCAAAAATTAAGGTGATGGAAAAGGGTGTTGATTTCCCCCGGGGGTCAAAACCTTCTGATTCCGGGTTTTCAGATCTTTTTACTAGGACACTTAACCGGTCATCCCTTGGATCCCAAAAAAGCGGACCCCAAAGCAATGGAACCCAGGAAAAGATCCCGGGCGGGGATAAGGATGTCTAGGAAAAGTTCAATTTCTAAAATTTTTATGGGATGTGTCCTTGGCTTTTTTCTATTGCTCCTTGCCCAGGGGACTGCCCTGGCGGTAACCTTTCCCATTCCTTCACTAGAATTGAATGTTACAACGGCCACAGAACCTGAAGAGGTTGTCGTCGTACTTGAAATTATCGCGCTTTTAACCCTGATAGCCCTGGCACCGGCAATCCTGATTTTAATGACCCCTTTTACCCGGTTGATTGTTGTGTTCCATTTTCTGCGCCAGGCCATCGGTACCCAGTCCAGTCCCCC
>PIVS01000575.1 GCA_003353855.1 Desulfobacteraceae bacterium | reverse complement strand
CCCGATGACATGCGGGCCGGTGCCAGAATTGCCGTGGATGAAAAAAAGCAAAGCCCATTGGATTTTACCCTGTGGAAACCGGCAAAACCCGGGGAACCATTCTGGGAAAGTCCCTGGGGTCGTGGCAGGCCTGGGTGGCACATTGAATGTTCGGCCATGAGTTATGAGTATCTGGGGGAAAGTTTTGACATCCACGGGGGTGGCAAGGATCTGATATTTCCCCACCATGAAAATGAAATTGCCCAGAGTGAGGCGGTCTTTGGCTGCCAGTTTGTGAAATATTGGATCCACAACGGGTTTGTGGATATCAATAATGAAAAAATGTCAAAGTCCCTTGGCAATTTTACCATGATCAAAGAGGTGCTGGCCAATTATTCCCCTGAAGTGATCCGGCTCTTTTTATTGTCCAAACACTATCGAAGCCCCATCGATTACAATGAGGATTCCATGCGGGAAATTTGCCTGGGATTGGACCGAATCTATGGGTTTCTGGAAAGACTTGAAGGGACGAACATGGTTTTGGAAACAGGAAAGACAGGTGAGCTGTGGGAAGGGTTTGCCGAAGCCATGAATGATGATTTTAATTCGGCAAAAGCATTGGGCCTGGTTTTTGAGGCGGTGAAAAAAGGGAACAAGATGCTGGACCGGACCCATAATAATCCCGAACCCCAGGGGTGCGAGACCCTGGCCCAGGTCTATTCGGATATCCGGTCCATCGCAGGGATTCTGGGTATATTTCTGGTGGATCCCAATGAGTATTTCAAAACCAAAAAAGACAAGGGCGTGGCCGACATGGCCATTGATCCTGATATGGTCGATGATTTGATTGTACAGCGGGTTAGGGCGCGCAAGGAAAAGAATTTTGCCCGGGCCGATGAGATCCGGGATCAGCTCCAGGAGATGAATATTGTTCTGGAGGACGGACCGGAAGGGACAATCTGGCGGGTTAAATAAGGTAATGAAGAGGTCGTAGAATTTAAAAGGGGAAGCCGCTCACCGTGGCTTCCCCTTTTTAGGTCTGTCAGATCAGGGCTGGATCAGCCCTTTTTCTTATTTTTTTTGTTGGGGTTGGGTTGTTTTCTCGGGGGCTGTTTCTTGGCCATTTTTGCCCAGGCATCCCTCAGGGTGACCGTTCGGTTGAATACTGGTTTGCCAGGCTTTGTGTCCGGTGAATCCTGGCAGAAATAGCCCAGGCGTTCAAACTGGTATATGGTTTCCGCATCAGCTGTTTCAAGGCTTTTTTCAAGCTTGCAGTTGGTGAGAATTTTAAGGGAATCCGGGTTTAGATTTTCCATAAAATCCTGGTTCCCCTGTTCCGGGTTCTCATCTTTGAATAATCTGTCGTAGAGACGGACCTCTGCATCCATGCAGTTGTCGGCATTGACCCAGTGGATGGTGCCTTTGACCTTTCGGCCGTCCGGGGCATTGCCCCCCTTTGTTTTTGGATCATAGGTGCAGATAAGCTCGATCACCTCTCCTGCGTCGTTTTTGATTATCTCTTTACAGGTTACAAAATAGGCATACCTTAGGCGGACTTCCCTTCCCAATCCCAGTCTGAAAAATTTTCTGGGCGGATCTTCCATGAAGTCATCTTGTTCCACATAGATCTCTTTGGAAAAGCTAATTGAGCGTTTGCCCATTTCTTCTTTTTGGGGGTGGTTCATGGCGGTGAGATTTTCTGTCTGTCCCTCGGGATAATTTTCAATGGTTACCTTTAACGGGTTTAAAACACCCATCACCCGTGGGGCTTTCTCATTGAGATCATCCCTAAGACAGGACTCCAGCAGTCCCATGTCAATGCGGCTGTCTTTTTTGGAAACCCCGATTATATTGCAAAAATTTCTGATGGCTTCCGGGGTATAGCCCCTGCGCCGCATGCCTTCCAGTGTGGGCAGCCTTGGGTCATCCCAGCTTTCCACCTGGTTTTGATCCACAAGCATCTGGAGTTTTCGTTTGCTCAGAACGGTATAATTGATATTCATCCTGGCAAATTCAATCTGCTGGGGATGGCAGGGGGTTTCCAGGGTATCCAGAACCCAGTCGTACAGGGGACGGTGGTCCTCAAACTCAAGGCTGCACAAGCTATGGGTGATGCCTTCCAAAGAATCTGACAAACAATGGGTGAAATCGTACATGGGGTAGATGCACCACTCATCCCCTGTTCTGGGGTGGGTGGCTTTTTTGACCCGGTAGATGATGGGATCCCTGAGGTTGATATTGGGGGATCCCATGTCTATTTTGGCCCTGAGGGTTACCTCGCCCTCTTTGAACTCCCCGCTTTTCATCCGGTTAAACAGGTCCAGATTCTCTTCAACGGACCGGTCCCTGAAGGGGCTGTCTTTCCCCTTTTCTGTCAGGGTCCCCCGGTACTCACGCATTTCTTCCGGTGACAGGCTGCAGACATAGGCTTTACCCCTGCGGATCAATTGGACGGCAAATCCATGGAGGTCATCAAAATAGTCAGAGGCAAAAAATGGGGTTTTAAAGTCAAATCCAAGCCAGTTTACGCTCTCTTTTATGGAGTCTATATAAATTTGCTTTTCCTTGGCTGGATTAGAATCATCAAATCTCAGGTAGCAGGTTCCATTGAATTGTTTGGCTATGTTAAAATTAAGGCAAATGGATTTTGCATGTCCGATATGAAGATAGCCATTAGGTTCCGGTGGGAAACGGGTGGTCACCTGGCCGTTGTTTTTATTGTTTTCAACATCTTCTTTGATGATGGATTCTATGAAATGCCCTTTTTTGTTCTCTTCTTCCATTTGTCCCTCTTGTAGTTGGATTTTAATATAAACCTTTTAAATTTAAACCTAGATGAATATCATATTCCCTGGCCAGAGAAAAGAGAGAAAATTACCATCTTATATTTGTTTTCCGGTTATTGATTACAATTTGAAACATTTTTGTTTTGGGCTCTTTCGCGGATTCTGGGTGAAAAACTGGGGCAGCCCCCAGACCAATGATATAGTTTACCCTCAAATCTGCCTTAATAATAAGAAATAGACAACAGGAAATAAGTACTTAAATTGAATGGGTGCGTTGAATTCAATCAGAACAGGGGATAAAATAAAAAATGAGCCTATTTAATCTGG
>PIVS01001105.1 GCA_003353855.1 Desulfobacteraceae bacterium | reverse complement strand
GGATTTGAAGTCCGAGGGCCCCACCAGTGAGCCGCGCACTTCCGCATCAAAATAAGAAAAAAACAATACACCTGAAGAGCCTTATTTGTCAACCCATTTTACAGATTTCCATTTCAAAATGCAAAGAAAAATGGGGAATATTTTCCAACAGATTTTCATGCCAGTTTTAAGGGCGTCGGGTCAATGGCGGGTCTTTCGGCTAATTACGCTTGCGCAAGCCATATTTCGGAGTTTTTTTGAATAAATTTGAATTTTAACAGATAGAAATGCACTGTAAATACTGGCAGTACTATCGGAGTATGTTAATTTGGACCAGATGAATATAATTGATAATTTTCATTGGCTCTGAATTATGTAATATGCCCAAATCCTTATTGTTAAAGACAATGTCCATATAGACCGTCAGGAGCCCAGAAAGCAATAAGTCTCAAACTCTTGTCATTGTTGGCTACGTCCGGGAACCCGGGCAAATATACCATTATATAATTATGGAAGAAATTAATGTATTTTTGCTTTGTTCACTAACCACATTGCAGATGGTGTCTCGACAGGCTGTTACAGAATCGAATTGGCAATAAAATTTTCCAAGTGTGAGCGCAAGGCCGCATAGTTTTATCAAAATTTTCGCATCACAGGCGCTTGGAATTTTATTGAAATTGAAAAATTTAGATATAGTAACTGACTTGCTTATTGTAAGCTGGATGCTATTTGGAAATCAAACCTGTTATTCCAAAACTGATGGCCTCGTA
>PIVS01001104.1 GCA_003353855.1 Desulfobacteraceae bacterium | reverse complement strand
ACCTGGGGTTCATTATACCCATGTTTAACTTTTTCTACCAGTTCTACCATCAAATCGGAAGCTTGGGCGGAATCCATGGTGTCATGCTTCCATGTCAAAGCAAGGCCGGTTAGTCCATACATCTCTTGATCCGCCGCTACCCCCATTTCCTTGGAAAAATAGAATAAATTGGGTTGAAAAAAAGGTAACTTGCTACGATTTATCAGGTCAAGCGTATCTTCAAATGTCTCCCTTGTCTCTCCTGGAAAACCTAGGATAAACCCGCCTTCACCATAGATATCATTTGCATTCAGCAATTTGATGCCATCGATAATTTGCTCCCTGTCAAGGCGCTTATCCATGTTGTTTAGAATAATCTGGCTGCCGGATTCAATCCCGATGTTGACGAATTCACAGCCGGCTTCACGCATCATTGGCACTATATCAGGTGTTAGGGACCCGGCACGAGCATAGGTTGACCAAGTGAATGTAAATCCTTGATCAAGTATCATTTGAAGGATTTTTTTAAGCCGGTTCTTATTGGCAGTGAAATTATCATCTGTAAATCTGACATGTTTAACAATACTCTTTTCCTGTATTTGTGAAAGCTCCTGTTTAAGTGCATCAACGGATTTATAATGCACCTGCGGGCACAGTTTCCAACAGGTGCAGAATTTACAGCGAAATGAGCATCCCCTGCTGGTGGTCACCGGGACGGTTTTACGAAGATACGGGTCAGGAATTTTGTTCCAGTCAACGCAGGATCTATC
>PIVS01001103.1 GCA_003353855.1 Desulfobacteraceae bacterium | reverse complement strand
TGCCTATTATGAAAAACAATAACCTATGATTGCCGGCAACAGATCCATCAATTATTTGCGGATATCCGTCACAGACCGGTGCAATTTTCGGTGCCGGTACTGTGTCCCCTCTTCTCCTTTTTCCGTAATTGAACATAAAAATATTGCCCGGTATGAAGAGATTTTAAGAATTACCCGTCTTGCCTGTGAACTGGGGATCACCAAGGTAAGAATCACCGGTGGAGAACCCTTTGTCAGAAAAGGAATTTTCTCTTTTCTGGAAGACCTGTGTAATCTGAATACCCTTAAGGATGTTTCCATTACCACCAATGGCGCCCTTTTAACCCGGGAAAAAATTTCAGCCCTGATCAAGATGGGTATCAAACGATTAAATTTCAGCCTGGATACCCTGGATCCTGTTAAATTTGCTGCCATAACCGGCAGGGACCGGTTCCAAAGGGTATGGGATTCCATTGTCACGGCCCAAACCCTGGGCATATCCCCCATTAAAGTAAATGCAGTGGCCATCAGGGGCTTTAATGATGAGGAGATAGTTGCCATTGCCGCCCTCACCCTGACCTATCCTTTTCATATCCGGTTCATTGAATACATGCCCATGGGAGATTCTGATGTTGAAAAAAATCAGCAGATATTGACCCGGGAAATCCAGGATAAAATTGAATCCAGCCTGGGCCCCCTTATTCCCATGAAACGGGAGGATAACGACGGACCTGCCAAAAAATTCAAACTGGCCAATGCAAAAGGGGTGGT
>PIVS01000104.1 GCA_003353855.1 Desulfobacteraceae bacterium | reverse complement strand
TTGTGCTGCACCCGGGTTCCTCACTGGGATTTAAAGGACCTGAACTTTTAAGAGCGGTTGCCGAAGGCCAGCTTGCCCTGGCTGAAATCCCCACGGGTATGGTTGAAGGCGATGCACCGATCCTTGCCCTGACTGCCCAGCCCTTTATCTCCACCAACGCCTTTGAACAGCGTCTTCTCTATCAGCTTGCCAAACCCGTCTATGCCAAGAAACTAAAGGGATTTAACCAGAAGACCCTTTATACCTCTATCTGGCCTTTCTCCGGTATTTACACCCAACGCAAAATCCAGTCTGAAGCCGATCTAAAGGGGTTGAAAATGAGGGTTTATGACGGTACAGGTCTTTCCTTTGGAAAAGCCACCGGCATTGCGGCCAGAAAGATGCCATTTTCCGAAGTTTATCCTGCCATGAAAGCAGGACTTTTGGACTCAATGTACACCTCTTCTCCCTCGGGTGTTGATGCAAAGGCATGGGAAATTTTAAAATTTTTCACCCCCATCAATATTGTGGGTCCCGTAAACATGATCAATGTCAACCAGGCAGCCTGGGACAAACTGGACAAAAAGACCCAGGACATAGTCCTTGAAGTGGCAGCCCAGATGGAAGACGACATGTGGAATCTTGCCGGGGACATGGACCGCAAAAGCCGGGCCACCCTCATTAAAAACGGAATGACCATTGAACCTGTGAGCAACCAATTTCGCGCCGAACTCAATGCAGTTGGTGAAAAATTAAGGGCGGAATGGGCAAAAAAAGCAGGTAAAGACGCCCAGGCGGTTCTCAGCCAATATTACCAAATCACAGGCCGTTAGAACTTTTCGCTATCTTAACTATGGCAAGCCCATGGTAGTGGATCTGACAGGTCCACCACCATCAATTTTGGTGATAGATATGGATAAATTTGTAAGACTGGCAGACAGCTTAAGCGATCTTACGGCAAAAATATCCGCCGTGATTTTAGGGCTGATGACAATATTGATTTTGGTGGAAATTTTTATCTGGAATCTGTTTCAAAAAACGACATTGATCGCAGATGAGTACAGCGCTTACGGCCTGGCTGCCATTATTTTTCTGGGGGCAGGTTACTGCCTTAAGGAAAAAGGCCATATCAGGATCACGCTGGTCCTGGGATTTTTACCCAAAAAAACAGCCCGATTCATTACCTTTGCAGCCACCATGATCACCACAGGGTTCATGGGATATTTATGGTGGTATCTGTTTAAGATGGTAAAATCTACCCTGGGGTATGAATCCACCTCAGGCACTTTGACCAATACTCCCCTGTGGATTCCCCAGGCACTTATGCTTATTGGTGCCGGTATTTTTTTTATCCAGCTGGTTGCCACCAGCATCAAAACCTGCCAGGCAATTAAAACCCAAGAGGAGGTTGTATAATGGAAGCTGATCTCCTGGTAATGTCCTGCGTGGTTTTCGGGGTTCTATTCCTAACCCTGGCAGCCGGTGTCTGGGTGGGGTTCGCCCTTTTCATTGTGGGTTTCATCGGCATGACCCTGTTCGCGACCCTGCCCGCCGGCAGCAACATGGCCTCATCGGTGTGGGCAACCGTGGAGAAATGGGAATATGTGGCCCTGCCCCTGTTTATCCTCATGGGAGAGATACTCTATAGGTCCGGGATTTCGGAAAAATTGTTCAAGGCCCTGGTTCCCTGGCTCTATCGGCTGCCTGGAGGACTTCTGCTCATGAATATTGTCTCCTGCACCCTGTTTGCCGCAGTATCCGGTTCCAGCGCGGCCACGACCGCCACTGTGGGCCGGATTACCCTGGCGGAATTTGACAAACTCGGATATGACAGAAGCCTTTCCATGGGCTCCCTTGCAGGGGCAGGCACATTGGGGTTTTTAATCCCCCCCTCCCTGATCATGATTATCTATGCCATTCTAGCCGAGGTTTCCATTGGGAAAATGTTCATGGCCGGCATTTTACCGGGATTATTGCTTGCCGGGATTTATTCCTGCTACATTATTTACCGGGGAATTAAAAACCCCGAAATCGCCCCCCAGAGCCAGGACAGCTATTCATGGTCGGACAGGTTTATAGGAATTAAAGACCTGGCTCCCACCCTGGCTCTTATCCTCATGGTTCTGGGAAGCATTTACGGCGGCTATGCCACTCCCACGGAAGCAGCGGCCCTGGGTGTTTTCGGGGCCTTTTTCTTTGCAGTCATCAACCGCCAGATGAATATGAAAATTTTATTTGAATGTCTCATGGGTGCCGTTAAAACCAATGCCATGATCATGCTCATTGTTGTGGGAGCCGGCTTTTTATCCCGGGTCATGGGATTTTTGGGAATCCCGGCGGCCATTACCCAGGCAATACTGGAACTGAACCTTTCGCCTTACATGCTAATGCTTCTTTTGGGGGGTGTCTATATCCTTCTGGGATGTTTGCTGGATGGTTTTTCCATTGTGGTCATGACCCTGCCCATTGCCCTTCCCATGGTGACGGCAGCAGGATTTGACCCCATATGGTTCGGCATTTATCTTATTTTAATGGTGGAAGTCAGCCAGATCACCCCGCCGGTTGGTTTTAACCTCTTTGTAATCCAGGGGCTTACCGGAGAACCCATAATGAAAATCGCCGGATATGCTTTACCGTTCTTCTTTTTAATGTTATTGACAACGGCTATTCTGACAATTTTTCCGGAAATTGCATTGTACCTGCCAAAATTAATGGCAGCAAAATAGACAGGAGAAACCCTATGAATGTCATTGATTTAAATTGTGATATGGGTGAAAGTTTTGGTGCATACAGCCTTGGCATGGATGCCCGGGTAATGAAACATATTAGTTCGGCCAATATTGCCTGCGGCTGGCATGCAGGCGACCCTTTGGTGATGAATAAAACCGTAAAACTGGCCGTTGAAAACCATGTGGGTATCGGTGCCCACCCTGGATTTCCTGACCTCCTGGGCTTTGGCCGCAGAAACATGGCCTGTACTCAAGAAGAGATCCAACAGTATATCATTTATCAGATCGGTGCATTAAACGCCTTCTGCCGTGTGCACAAAACCCGCCTTACCCATGTGAAACCCCATGGCGCCCTCTATCTTGAGGCAGTTGAAAATGAGACCACGGCCCGGGCCATTGCCAGGGGAATCATGGCCCTTGACCCAGCTCTTTATTTTGTTGCCCTGGCAGGCAAAAAAGGAGAAACCATGCGGTGCATGGGAGAAGAGTTTGGATTAAAGGTGGTCTATGAAGCCTTTCCCGACCGGGCCTACACCCCTGAAGGAACCCTTGTCTCCAGAAAACAGCCCGGAGCTGTGATCGCTGATCCCGGAGAAGTGGCCCAAAGAGCCCTTGACATGGCAAAGGGATTTGTGACAACTGTGGACGGCTCTACCCTGGAACTTTCTGTTCAGACCCTTTGCGTCCACGGGGATACACTGGGTGCTGTGAATCTGGTCAAGAGAATCAGAGAAGTTCTCAAGGCAAATAAAATAAAGGTTATGCCCATGGGAAAAGGGGCCTAGAAATGGGATCTGGACTCTTTAAAAAAACAATATACCGCCTGGCAGGAGACAAGGGTCTTCTGGTTGAATTCGGAGAGGGGATTGACCCTAAAATAAATACAAAGGTCAGGGCCATGTCCCGTGCCCTGGAAAAGAAGCGTCCTTGTGGTGTCATGGAAATTATCCCCACCTACAGATCCCTTCTGTTAATCTATGATCCCGGGGCAACCAATCCGGAAAAACTATGCCCAGCAATTGAGCAGGTTGAAAGTTGCCTTGCAACCCTGGTAATAGCCCCCCCTGAAATTGTTGAAATCCCGGTGTGCTACGGCGGAAAATTCGGCCCTGATATGGAAAATGTGCAAAAAGCCCACCAACTGACCACAGACCAGGTGATCCAACTCCATTCGACGCCTGCCTACCTCATCTATATGGTGGGATTTACCCCGGGCTTCCCTTTTCTAGGCGGACTGGATAAAAAACTATTCACCCCCCGCCTGGCAACCCCCCGCATGTGCGTACCAGTGGGCTCTGTGGGAATTGCAAACAACCAGACAGGCATTTACCCCATTGCAAGCCCGGGAGGCTGGCAGATCATCGGGAGGACCCCCTTAAAACTCTTTGCACCGGATCGTGGCACACCCTTTCTTTATAAGGCCGGAGATAAAATAAAGTTTGTCCCCATATCAGAGCAGGAATATACCCTGGTTACCCAGCAGGAGGAAAAAAGATGACCGCACTAAAAATTCTGGCGCCGGGCGGCTTTACAACCATTCAGGACAAAGGAAGATTTGGATTCCAGCAAATGGGCGTCCCAATTTCCGGTGTTCTTGATTCCTTTGCCTTTCACGCAGCAAACCTTTTGGTGGGAAACCATGAAACCTGCGCTGTTCTAGAAATAACCGTCATGGGACCAACCCTTGAAATAAGAAAAGAGATGGACATTGCCCTCACCGGGGCCAAAATGGGGATGACACTCAATGATCAGCCCGTTGAACAATGGAAATCCGTTCGGGTCAGACCCGGCGATATGCTGGCCATTTCCATGGTTCAAGAGGGATGCAGGACCTATCTTGCTGTAAGCGGCGGGATAAAGGTTCCCCGGGTAATGGGCAGTTTGTCCACCTATGTGGCGGGTAAAATCGGCGGGTTCCAGGGAAGACCCCTGGCAAAAGAGGATATCCTTGAAACCCATAAAGCCCGATTATTAGTCTCTTCCCGCACCCTTCCATGTGAGTATATTCCCCAATACCCGGCTCATGCTGTTATCCGTGTCATTTCTGGCCCCCAGGACAATTATTTTGTGGGGGACACCCCCTTATTCGGAACCGACTATATGGTGACACCAAAGGCCGACCGCATGGGGTACCGCCTCCAGGGCAATGCCGTACCCATAAAAGGAAACATGCCCAAAAGCATTGTTTCGGAACCTTCCATGCCGGGAAGCATACAGATCCCGCCGGATGGTCAACCCATTATTTTATTGGTGGAACAGACGGTTGGCGGATATGCCAAAATCGCCACCATGATTTCCACTGATCTGTCCAAGGTGGCGCAAACCACCCCCGGGGACATGATTCAATTTGAAAAAATTGATTTAAAAACAGCCCATATCCTCCATGGGGAAGAAATAAATAGAATCAAAAATATGAACGCATTATTTTGAGTCCGGCCTTTACAGCAAATTTAATTGCTGATAAAGATTTTAAATACCATTGCAAAAAAATTAAAGATCAAGCTTATCGCCTAGTACGCCCCCTGTAACAGACGCCTTTACATGATGAAAGACGGAACCATTGACCCCATGGCAGGCCTGCTGAAACGCCCGGAGCGGGAGGAATATATCCGTTTTGTCCAACCACCCTGTAAGGAACGGTCAGACACCATTTTTTTTGTCCCCAAGGGAAAACCCTCCCTCATTCAGACATATGAAGATCTTTATGCTTTGAAAATCGGCACCACTCTTGGATCAAAATACTTTCATCAATTTGACGAAGATAAAAAATTGAGATAGCTCATTACCGCTTCAGCAAAAAAAAACAGGGTCATGAACTTAACATCCATGGCCCTGAAATAAGTCAGGCTAAAACTTTTTTTTCCGGATGGCAATGCTGATGCAGATAGCAGTCCCTCCCCAGGTAATGCCCAGTCCAAGGACCATCATAATAATTGCAGATGTTGTCATATCTTGTTTCCTCTTTTATTCTAAATTTTTTTCCAACAATAATTTCCCGGATTTTTTCAGGCTGTCTGCCTGGAGAAAAAAGCTTAAAGCCAGAATGGATATCACCATAAACCACCCGAACAATAAGAGTGAATTAACCGGATATCCGCCATAGGGGGTTTTAATATCACCGATAAGGTTAGCAATACTCATATAACCAAGCACCCCGGGGGTGATGATTTTCAGACAGAAAATCCACCAGGAGCCAACGGCAAAATCTGAGGTTTTATTAATATGATCCTGAATGACCTCAAGTTTACACACCCAGGAAAGAAAAACAATCTCAACCAATCCTGCTGCCAGAACCCCAAAATTATTAATAAACCGGTCCACGATATCCAAAACCAGAAGACCGCTGTGGGTGGCAAATATTGTTCCTGACACAACACCGACCAGGCAATAAATTGTCACGGCTTTTTTCCGGTCAATGTCAAATTTTTCCATGAGAGATGCCACAGAGACCTCACAAATGGAAACCATGGAGCTTAATCCGGCAAAAATCAGGGCCAGGAAAAAAAGCGTTCCGAACAATGCCGGACCGGGAAGGCTGTTAATGGCCTTGGGAATGGTCACAAAGGCAAGCCCCACCCCTGAACTTACCACCTCATCCACGCCAACCCCCTGCTGCGAAGCCATGTTACCCAGCACGGAAAATACCAGCACACCGCAGAGGATACTGAATCCGCAATTTGCAAAGGCTGTGATAAATGCATTGTTGCTGATGTCTGAATCCTTTGGCAGATAACTTGAATATGTCAGCATAATAGCAAATCCAATGCTCAGGGAGAAAAAAATCTGGCCATAGGCAGCCATCCATACCTTGAAATTGAGCAGGGCGCTGAAATCGGGTTTAAACATCCAGTTCAACCCCTCAAATGAGCCTTCCAGGGTCACCGCCCTGAGAGTAATAATCAGGATCATTATAAATAAAAGTGGCATGAAAATTTTGCTGGCAAATTCAATCCCCTTTTTCACCCCTTTGAAGAGCACAAACCAGCAGATACCCCAGGCTGCGGCAATAGAAGCCATGATAGGCCAGCGGATCCCCCCAAATTCCAGGGGGCTGCCGGACAGCTGAAGATAGGACTTAAAAAAGAAATCCCCGGTGTCCAGTCCCCATCCCTGGTCAAAGGCCAGGAAAAAATATGAGATGGACCAGCCCACAATGGCCACATAATAGATAGAAATGATAAAGGACACCAGAATCTGCCACCAACCCACCCATTCCCACCGGGAAGAGAGTCTGGCAAAGATCTGGGGGGCAGACCCCCTTATTTTATGCCCGGTCCCAAATTCAAGGATCATGAATGGGATGCCCGCCGTCACCATGGCAAAAAGATAGGGGATGAAAAACGCCCCCCCGCCATTTTCATAGGCCACATAGGGAAAACGCCAAATATTGCCAAGGCCGATGGCCGACCCGATGGCAGCCAGTACAAATCCTGTCCTGGTTCCCCATTGTTCTCGTTTTTTCATATCTATAGATGCTCCTGTCTCTCTAATATAAAAATCCACAAAAAGCGTGTAAATACAGTATTTTCTAATTTTAGTCAAAGAAAATATTATTTTTTCTATTGACAGGGAACTAATTACAGCTTGCCTGGAGCAGTGCTCCCCCCCTGATCTTTTCATCCAGCAAGGCTGGGGATGCCGCAGCCGTGGCAAATATCCCCTGGCTTCCCCATTGATGTCCGGGTCATTGCCGAAACCAACCAGGACCTGAACACCCTGGTCCAGGAAAAAGATTCAGGGCAGATCTCTTTTACCGGCTCAATGTCATCCCCATGGATCTGCCCCCCTTATCAGCCGGGAAAGAGGATATCGAAATTTTAGCCAAGGCATTTCTCAAGGAATCCAACCGGAACGTAGGCAAAGAGGTTCACAGGTTTTCAGCCCCGGTAATGGCAGCTTTCCTGACCCATGACTGGCCCGGCAATATAAGGGAACTACAAAATATTATTGAATACAGCGACAACATGGAGAACAGCGACACTATCAGCCTGAGAACCCTGTACCGAAAGCTCAAAGTCCAATAATCCATGGTCTTAACCACGGATTATTGGCATTCAACCTCAATTTGAAGAAAATTCCCGTCAAACCCGATCACATCCCCTGAATAGATTTTATTGCGTTTGCGGGTTTCAATCTTCCCGTTCACGGTCACCAGCCCGTCGGCAACAAAGTGTTTGGCCTCCCCGCCGCTTCCCGCCAGATTTTCAAATTTGAGCACCTTATACAATTCAACCGGCTCTCTGGTAATTTTGACAATTCTAATATTCTCCGTTCCCATGAAATTCCTTTATAATGGTATTATAACTCTTTGGGTTGCTGTACTGCTAAGATTTTACCCTGGGATATCTTACCGGAAACAGATGATCCGTCAAGACTAATATGGACTTGAGCCAGCACCCGGACATCCGGCGCTCCTTCGCTTTACGCTTATATACCGATTTAATGTCTGTTTTTCCTGTCTGATTGAAAACTATCTACTTGAAAATTTGTTTTTTTTGGCATATTGCTGATATGGTACTTGTGCAATAAAGGTTGAAATAGATATTCAGAGCCTTTTAATAGGCCTTATGAAAAATATGGCTGCCATATTGGCCCACAGGAACTTTCGTGCCCCTTCAAAAAAAAACACCTTCGATTTCAGGATTTTACAGGGTCGGGCTTGGGGCAACGGTGGTGGCCATTCTGGGCATCATTGCCACCACCCCTTTTCTAATGGTCATGCGCCATGTTTTGACCCCCATATCCCAATACCTGGATCTAAAAACCCGGCAAAGACCCATTCCCCATTCCCTTGAAACAAAAGCAAAACAACGACTGATCAATCTGCCCTTTATCATGGCGCCGGTGATCATTTCACTCTGGATATTTATTCCCATTTTTCTTTTTGGCGGACTTTTTGTGCTGGATATCATGGATTCTGCAACAGCCCTGGCCCTTTTCTGGCAGGTGGATTCAAACGCCATTTCAGCCAAAAGCTATGCCCAGGGAGTGTTAATTTTTTCCATGGTGGTCTTTATCCTCTTTTTTTTTGGATCTTCCATCTTGAACCGCCTGATCAGCCGGTCCATTGCCCTGCCGATCATTGCCATGCTTAAAACCATGAAAGAAATCAAGAAAGGAAACTACCAGGCAAGGGTTCCCGTGGTCTCCAACGATGAGGTGGGTATCCTCGGGGATGCCACCAATAAAATGATCCAGGGTCTGGAAGAAAGGGAACTTCTCCGAAATACCTTTGGTAAATATGTTGCACCCGAGGTCCGGGATGAGATCCTTTCCGGCCGGGTCGTGGCAGCCAATATCGGCAGGCCCATACAGGTCAAGGGACAAACATCCAAGATTGATATTTTTCTTGTCCACTAGAAAAGGATCTCTTCCCTGGTTGATCAGCCTACCAGTGCCAGCCGGCGCCAACGGACAATTGGCTGCGGCTGTGACCAGCCATCCCCGGGAAAAGGAGATGGTAATATGTGTATTGTAATTATTGGACCGGTTTATATTTGACAAATTCATTTACTATAGTTCTTTAATTTATTTTATCCCACACCCCTGCAAAGGGTGCAGGACAGTCTTGGTACGTCTATTCACCCAGCATACCGGCTCTTAATTTTTTATCCCCTGTAAAGGCATCTCCCTTGAACAGCCAGATTGAAAACAATGCCTTTTTAAACTCAAGGCCGGAAAAGGTTTTTATAAACTCCCCATTAAAAAGGACGTCTACTCCTTTGCCCGGCAAATAACGATATGTCCACACATCTTTCTTGCTTGCTTTGACAGTTGTCGCCAAAAAGGCATCAATGTCCGGCTTAAGGGCATCATAATTGCTGCCGGAACCATATTTGAAGCCCTCTGCATAAACAGGATTAACCTTCTTAATCGAACCGGCTCTTTTCCAGGTCATGACAATGGCCATGGGCTCATCCGCATCAATGATTTTCCGGGAATCACTTGATTTTTCTTTCAGATATAACCCGCCGACATATACTTTGAAGCCAAATTTTTTCCGAATTCCGGCTCCATTCAGAACCAGGTTTCCAGCATCTGTAGCCAATGTTTCCGGTATGTTTACGCCGCCTACCTCTGCTGAATACGCCAGGGTTGCTAAAAAAAAGAATACAAGCAAGCCGATTACAAGTTTTTTTACCATGGGTTCCTCCATTTAATGAGTGAATTATCAATTATGTTAACAATCGCTGTTACCACTATAGTTCAAATACCCTAACATATAATATTTGGCAACCTTTGAGAAAAGTCGGAGATTTCAACTCCTTAACTGCTTCGGATGGCATCGACCCGAAGACGCCCATGAACGTAGAGGGACAGGGCGGCAATGGCCTTGTCGCACACGGTAAACACCGGTATTCCTTTATCCATTAAGGCATCCCTCAGAGGGTTGTAGAGACGCCCCCCATCCACCACCGTTACAATGGGGGTGGAAGTTTCTAAGACCAATGATTCCATCCGATGCAGGATACTGCCGGCCCCATGCATGTCAAAACCCTTTACAGGTGTTTCATCCAGGGTCTGCATGGCCGGAGACATGGGATCCAGGCTCAGTACCACAGCGTCCACATTGGGGTCCCGGGCCAAAATACCTGCTATCTTTGCATGGGCCTCGTCATCGGCGGCCGGATTGATATCCAGGGGGTTGGACAGGGTCACAAAGGCAGAAAGCCCCTTGTCCTTAAGGATACCTGCAATGGCATCCCTGGTGACCGGTTCAAATTTGGCAAGTTCCATGGAAAAATCGTCGGACTGGATGGAATCGGCCATACCCACGGCCTCAAACCCGGCGCCGCTGACAGCAGCCAACCGATTGCCCCGAATGGGTTTGCGGCTTAAGGTTTCGGAAAGAAGCATGAGTTCCTGGAACTCGCTGAAATTTCTGGCCACAATGGCACCGGCCTGGGACACACAACTTTCACAGACCATGTAATCCCCAGCCAAAGAGGCGGTGTGACTGCTGGTGGCAGCCTTGCCCTCCAAGGTCCGCCCCGCCTTATAAAAGACCACTTCTTTTCCGGCCAGGACAGCTTCTTTTACGGCCTGGCAAAATCCCAGCCCGTCCAGGTCATTGAACCCTTCGGCATAAACGGCAATCACATCCACCTGGTCTGAATTCTTAAAATAGTGAACCATATCCCCCAGGGTCAAATCGGTCTGGTTACCCATGGAGATCATATAGGCCGGCCGCAGCTCAGGGCATTGGTGGCTTCTATGGAGCATGAATGCCCCGCTCTGGCTGATAAGCGCCGCCCTGTTGGCCTTGTGAAAGCGCACCTTGGGAAGCTTTTCCTCCGGAATAAACCAGGTGTCATATTGCCCCGGCTTTGAAATCACCCCCATGCAATTGGCCCCGAGAAAGACCGGGCCGCCTCCTTCCTTGGCAGAATGGTCGAGACCATGGGCCCCATTAATCAGTGCCATGACCTGATCAGCCCTGTCTTTGCTGTCTTCAGTCTCCCCCATGCCGCCGGGAATGAGCATGACGCTGTCGGCAGCGTCCAGACCGATCAGTTCTTTCACCAGGTCCGGTACATGGGCCGCACCAACAGCAACGATGAACAGATCCAGTTTTTCCTTTACCGCACCGAGGTTGGGCAGGCATGGGACCCCGCCTAACTCGTCTATTTTTATTTTATCCCCCCCCTCCTTAAAAACAATTATATCTTCCCTGGCAAAGCCTTCGGCCAGAATATTGTCCAGGATAATCCGGCCAAAATTTTTCCGGGTGGCAGAAACCCCGATAATCCCGATTTTTTTGGGGTGGAGCAATTTATCTATTTTTACCACGGGCCGTTTGGCGGCAAGAGCAGCAGCATGGCCAAACCGGCACATACCGTCCAGGGGAACCATGAGATAATCGGTAAAGGCAAAGGGATTAATTTCCAGCTCTTCAATGACAAAGGGGGCCAAAGGATTAATCTGTGAATAAAAATTGCCGATTCGGACAAAGGACTCAAAACATTCAATGAGTTGTTCATCGGTGACAATACGGCGCTGGCCCCGGGTCAGACCCGCAAGCTTCCGATAGGAAATGGTCTGTTTAAACAGCTGAAAAAAAGACTGGCCGTCATTCATGGCAGTTGAGGCGGCCACGATTGCCTGGCCTTTCCTGAAGCGCTTGGCATAGAGTTCGGTATCGGTCCCCCCTAGTCCTGCACTTAGGATGCTGCCGAACTCCCTTGTGTGGCGCAGCCCCACAATGAGCTCATTGCCGAATGTATCTGAATCAGGGGGCATGAACTGGACCTGTAAAACCCCCTGGACATCACGGCTGACAGCAGCGGTCAGGGCATCCCCGGTCAACCCCTTATACTGGGCAGGTGCCCCGTCGGGATGCTGCTGGATCCAGGCAGTGTATTTTTCCGGCACCTCATAGAACATACGCCGGACAGCGGACCGGATCTGGTTGGGTTCCTTTTTGACAATTTGCACCCCCCCCACCTCGGTCTTGTGAATAATGGTGGGGGAAACAATTTTCAATACCGCCTTTTCACCCGGCATGGCCATCAGCTCTTCATCGGAAGACCTTGCCCCCTTGGGGATAAAACTGCTTTTGGGAGGTGTTTCCGCACCGGATCGGGCCAAAAGAGAATAAACCTCATATTCGTATAAAAAATCCCGTCCGTCCTGGCCGGCCCTGGCAAATGCATCGGTAATACTGTTAAAATCTATGGGAAGGTCCACTGGTTCCTCCATTTTATTTATCATTTTTATTTATCATTGTATGATATTGGGGCTGTTTATTTTATATGGTTTGTACCCGGATTATAACAGATTGACAACCTCCATAAAAGCGGCATAATTCAATTTTCCCCCAAACCCCCATGCTGTTGGGGAAAGATTCTATCCAAACACCCTCTGACTTTTCCATATCCTGTTTAAAATTCATGTACTGAACAGATAATTTCAGACTAAAGTCATACTTATAAATATTCACAAAATCCATGTAACTTTAAAACAGAGGAAATGTTATAAATCCTATGGGAGCATTGTTTTTATAACATCCATGTGTTAAATTTTATTGATGATCGACACCGATAGTTGAAAATCACTTTCGCCATAAAAATCTTTCACTCTCACTTCAATACATCTGTTCAGTCAGTAATACCCTTTAAGATCATAAGATTTAACGATTCAGATTGAATCCTAACAAACAGACTCAATAAGGAGGATATCATGCTTGTAAAAGTCATCATCAAAAGGGATGTAACTGAAAACAT
>PIVS01000574.1 GCA_003353855.1 Desulfobacteraceae bacterium | reverse complement strand
TAATCTCGATACTGTCGGGGGTTTTGTTATTATCACAATTGCCATAAGTCGAGGCACTAGTGGTGTCATTATGGCAGATATCATTTTTGATATTGAACTCTTTGATCATGTGTTGAGTAACAAGCATTTCCAGATTACCAATACCATAGTCAAAAATTGCGTCCAAGGTGTCTGCCAGGCGGTCATCAAAATATTCAGCAGGTGCAATGTGGGGCAAAATCACATCCAGTACAGTGGTCTCGGTTGCAAATTTACAAATCCGGTAAAGTTGCAAGATTTGGAACAAAATTCCGGTAATCATAGCGATAGAAGCTTCCCCATGTGTAAGAATTTTTCTACGTGGATCAAGCTCAATTTTTTCATCAAGAATTTTGGCAATAGCGCATCGCTCAAAATAATGATTTAGAATCGGTGCAAACCCTACAGGTTTAGTGGTTACAGATTTCACAACTGACTTTGTCATATATACCCTCTCTATGTTGTTGAAATCATTATACATATTGAGGATACTAAAGTCTAGTTGTATTTGCAATGATTACAGATGCTTACAAGGACATAGCGGCAAATACTGTCTTGATATAGTATATTTTTATTAATTTCCTCTGATTATTTCAGTTTTTGTGCTATTTCCTAATTCACAAATTTAACATTTGAACAAGCGGAATGTGAGATATAAATTCCTTTTTGATCTTTTTAAAAGTCACAGCAGCTTGTCTTAAACCATCCGGTTTGAAATGGGAATAATTATTCGGTACGGGGGAGGATTTGTTTTATGTTTGTAGTGGTCAGTACGGTGCACAAAAATATGAGGAGTGGCAAGTATAAAAATTGTCCGTGTTAATAAAAAAGTGTGGGAAAACGTGGGAAGATATGTTAGGGTACAACCTCAAAATAAGTTAACAGCGGGGCGTGAAACGCCCATGAACGCTGACTCCAAAGACCTTGTGCGCCCGTAGCTCAGCTGGATAGAGCGCTGGACTTCGAATCCATAGGTCGCAGGTTCGAATCCTGCCGGGCGCGCCATATTCTAAAGGGCTCTTAGCGATTTTCGTTAAGAGCCTTTTTGCTTTGGTGTGTATATAGTGTGACACCCCGCCGATTTTGATCCTTTAAGTTTAATCTTCTGTATGCCCCTCTGACAGCCGTTTATGTATCCCCCAAGGCAAACCCTTCATACCAGACCCCCATTGAAGGATAAGACTCCAATCCCCGACCATGACAAATGATTCCAACTTCACGGACAACCTGGGCCTGGCCACAAACAAACTCAATGTATTCTTTTTGCAAAGCTCTGGCACAACATGATCCGGTCTTCATCTTCCGGCGTGTTCCCGATATCAATGTTGCCGATGCTTTCCTTTGGCATGGTAGAGACCTCGACCCTTTGCTGCCTCAATTTTATGACCGATGAACCTTACAGGGGAAATCAGGGTCACCTTAAAACGCCCCGGACATTGCACAGAATTGTTTTAATGAGGTGTTGCCTTGAGGTGTTCAACCTGGCGGGGAATAAAGACCTTTTAAGCCCCCCCCCTTACAACTTCATCCCACAAAGTTTATCATCCAATACTTTCCATTCCGGTATAAACTTGGCTATTTCTTTGTAGAAGTCTTTGGAATGGTCTCTATGCTTGATATGGACCAATTCATGGACAACGATATAATCAATCAGGGTAAAGGGCAGTTTTACAGCATCAAAGTTGATGATGACCTCATTTGCCTTTGTGCAGCTTCCCCAGCGCTTGTCTAATTTCCGGAATTTTATATCTGTTGGGGTCAATCCGGTTGTCTGGGTCCATTTCTTTATCCGGGGGGTAATCTTGATGATGGCTTTTTCCCGTGAAAACTTTTCAAGGGCCTCTGTAATGGCCGGTTCCCTTTCTGGAAGGTCTGGATTTACCTTTATAATAAACTTGGAATGATTAAATTTTACAGTTGTCTTTTTTATGGTGGCATCCTGGATGACATCCACATAATAGCGCCTGCCCAGGTACAACAGCCTTGACCCGGTGATTATCTTTCCCTGGGGAAGACGTTCAACCAGTTTCAGCTTTTCAAGTATCCATTTCCCTTTCTTATAAACTGCTTCCTTGGCAATTTCTTCATTGATTGTGGGGCTTTTAAGGCTAACACCTTCATAGAAATCGACGGTGATATAGGCGTGTTTAAGGGCGTTATCAATGATATGGGAAAACTGGATTTCCTGGGTTCCGTATTTTACCGCCAGCACTGTTAATTCCTTTTAATCAGGTCCACAAGGGAAACGGTTATTGACTGAATATCTTTGGGTTCGACTTTACCACGGAGAACGTCTTTGATATTCTTCCACATGGATTTTTTCACTTCCCCTTTTACCTGCCAGTCCGTGATGGAAAGTTCCTCTTCTATTCCGGAAAAAATCAGGCCGGTGACATCCTTGGCATCATCCAGGGTGGTTTCAAGGGTCTTGTACACAGCAAACTCCCGATCGGAACCAAACCCCATGCTTTCAGCTTCTTTGCTTTTATTGACAATTTTTTGCTGGATTTGGTCAAACTCTTTGAAAAGTTCAACCTGGGTAATTTGATTTTTCTTTCTCATCTCAATCAACTCTTCAAGCTTATCCGCCAGGGGTTGGTAAAAGTCAGGGTTGTTTTCTAAATCAATTTTTATAATATGCTTTATACGGTTGGTTCTTTTCAGTTCTTTGGATTTACCGCTTTTCGTGTTGTCTATCTCTTCCTGGAACTTTTCCACATCAATGATGGACACAGGTTCATCCAGGAGGGAGGTAATACCCTTGGCCCTGAGATGCTCATCAATCAGACTTTGCAGCTTCTTACTTTCATCCTTGGATATTCGCAGGGATTTATCCACATAGGCGTTTGCGTGTTACCGCCACCGAACATCGCCACCACGGATAGCGAAATAATAGGCCACCGCTTTGCCGGAGACACGACCCCAGCCTATATTTTCTTCCCCCAAAAAAATCTTAAATTTAGATCTGCTTCCTTTTTTTCTTTGAATTTAATTCTTTTTCTTATTTTTTAAATGTGATTAGAATGGAGAGGGATTTCAAATGAGAAGGCCCGAAGCACCACCTTCGAGCCTTCAAAGCGGAC
>PIVS01001102.1 GCA_003353855.1 Desulfobacteraceae bacterium | reverse complement strand
TTTTTGGTGGCATCTTCTCCTGAAAAGAGCATTCTCCCCAGAAAGGTCCGGGCAAAACTCTCTCCCTCTTTTGGGGGGGAAAATTGCAGGAGCCAGTCTATAAGGTTTTTATCCCCATTGAAATAGGTGCTGTGTTCCTTGGGGAAATATGAGTGGGAAATGGTGACGCCCCATTTAAAACTTCCGGAGTCCGGTTCCATTTCTCCTGATAGAATTTGGAAGAGGGTGGTCTTAGCAACGCTGTTGCTGCTCATAAAGACGATCTTATCATTGCCGTTAACAACAAAACTCACGTTGTTCAATACCTTTTCACCATCAATGGTTTTGGTGAGTCCTTCCACTTCCAGGATCACGTTGCCGCAGGAGCGTTCAGGTTGAAAGTTTATAAAGGGGTATTTTCTTGAGGAGACAGGCATGTCTTCGATGGTGAGTTTTTCCAGAAGTTTCTTCCGGGAGGTGGCTTGCTTTGATTTGGACGCATTTGAACTGAACCTCTGGATAAAGGCTTTTAAGTCATTGGCCCGGTCAGTAACCTTTTTGTTTTCATTCTGTTTTTGTTTCAGGTTAAGCTGGCTGGCCTGGTACCAGAAATCGTAGTTTCCCACATATACAGCAATTTGCCCAAAATCAATGTCAGCAATGTGGGTGCATACCTGGTTCATGAAATGGCGGTCATGGGATACCACAATGACCGTATTTTTGAACCGGTAGAGAAAATCCTCAAGCCAGGCAATGGATTTGATGTCCAGAT
>PIVS01001101.1 GCA_003353855.1 Desulfobacteraceae bacterium | reverse complement strand
CACTATCTATTTCAATGATACCTCCGTAATCTTTAATAATTCCAAAACTGATACTGGTACCAAGCCCGGTGCCTTTACCGGTCTCCTTAGTGGTAAAAAAAGGTTCAAAGATTTTTCGTTTAACCGCTTCACTCATTCCCATACCTGTATCCTTTACCACGGCAACCACATGATCCGCCGTGGTAAAAGTCTTGATAAAAAGTTTTTTCTCCACCGGCCCTTCTGATTTTTCAGACTTTTCATCCATGGCATCAATGGCATTGGTCACAAGGTTTATAAACACCTGCTCGAGCCTGTTGTGTTCCGCCCTGATTTCAGGCAGGTCAGGATCCAGTTCCCGCACTGCTGTTACCGAGTGAACCGTCAGTTGATGCCCCAGAACCTTGAAAACGTCCCTGATGGGATCATTGAGATTCATTTTTTTCAAATCCCGTTCAGACTGTCTTGCAAAATCCCTGACATGCTTGATAACCCCCGACGCCCGGGCCACGTTATCGATAATATCCTTGGCCATCATCACCAATTCCTCTTCGGGAATGGTAATCCCTTTTTTAATCATCTTCAAGATCAAATCCGAGCAGATTTGGATCACATTCAGGGGCTGATTTATTTCATGGGCCATCCCGGCTGCCATGGTTCCCAGGGTGGCCAATTTTCCGGCCTGGATAAGCTGGGTCTCTTTTTCAACGCTTTCGGTGATATCTGTGGCCGATGCAATGAGTACATCCCTGTGACTATAGGTCGCATTCAC
>PIVS01001100.1 GCA_003353855.1 Desulfobacteraceae bacterium | reverse complement strand
ACATGTGATGACATTGTTGTTACTGATCATTTCGGGTATCTCGATGTTGCTGTGGCAAGTTCCATATGGGATTTCTGGAGTCTCGATACAATATTTAATGACAATGGGAAACGAGATGTCAGTCTCGCAAAAATTGCTCGGATTCTAAGTGTCAATCGATGCATTGATCCTGTCTGCAAGTCAAAAATACCGGAGTGGTTTGCAAGTACCGCATTGCCCTGGTTACTTGATGTGGACTCCGAATTGATCAACTCATCTCGTATCTTTAGAGAACTGGACGCCATTGAGAGTCTCAAAGAATCTATATGTGAGCATCTTTTTAGGACAATTGACCTCAAATATCCTAATTCGATGAAATCTGTTTTCTACGATCTTTCAAGTACCACTTTTACTGGGTCTCGATGTGCTTTGATGAAATGGGGGCATTGCAAAGAAGGATATCAATTTTGGAATATTTTCATTCCTTGATTTTAAGAATGTTGATGCACAGGCTAATGATCTTGAAAACTTCACAAAACTTAACAACGACACATATTATCGGGAAGCTAAAGTAGAAGGAGAACGACGCTACATTCTTTGTTTCAATCCGCAACTGTTCAAGGACCAGCGCAAAGCAAGAGAACAAGCCGTTGCAAATTTCAGAGCATTCGTTGATAATCTGAATTCGGAATTAAATGGTGCAAAAAGGTCGCGACAAAGAAAAGCTACTGATCATAAATTCAAAGACGGAATTAGAAAATTTAAATTGACCA
>PIVS01000103.1 GCA_003353855.1 Desulfobacteraceae bacterium | reverse complement strand
TTCAGTTTCCGCTTCCTGAAGTTTAACAAGTGTAACAATATCTTGTTTTGATATATCCTTCATAGTTTATCCTTAAACTGTTTTGAATGGATCCTTTTCCTTTTTAAACCCTTTTATCTTAATATCATATCCAGCAGGCAAAAGTGACTGGGCAAGCCTGCTCCGGAGCAGATCAATCACAATAACTTCCGAAGCAAAATGTCCCACATCTATAAGTCCTTTGTGGTGCATTTCAACCTGCCTTGCTTCGTGGTATTTAACGTCACCGGTAATATAAACATCGGCAGAAGATCTTAGAAAATTATCGACCAAAGAACCGCCGGAGCCTGTACAGAGAGCAATCTTTTTTACCTGAAGATTCATGTCTCCTGTTACGCGAAGAGTTTTAAGTCCGAGACGTTCCTTAACTTGCAAAACCAGATCCTGTAATGACACCACAGAGTCCAGATCTCCTATCCTGCCGATCCCGCAAAGCCTGTCCTTGGCATCTGCTGCCTGCAAATCACCTGCCTTTGAATCCGAATGGAGAGATTCATCGCAACAGACACCTATAATCCCGGCAAAATAATCGTTAAGTCCGTTAATTGCCTTGTCCAGATTGGTATGGACCGAAAGAATACTCATCCTTTCTCTGGCTGCGAGGGCAATGGCTGATCCCGGCATTTTTTCAAAATCGATGGATTTTTCAGGGTTCATCTGCAGCGGATGATGGGTAAGGACAAGATCAGCTCCCCAGGCATTGGCAGCCTCCATAACCTCCATGGACACATCCAGACTCACCATAATTTTTTGAATCGGCCAGTCAGAATGCCCAGCCTGAAGCCCTGAATTATCCCAGCTTTCAGCAAGGTCAAAGGGTGCAAAGGTATTGATTAGATCTAATATCTTTGGGACGGTTAATTGCATAACCCGCCTATACAAACATAAAAAGCGTGATAAAATACCACGCTTTTTATTCTTATACTGGTCTGATATTCAACAGGCACATTCATTTATGACATGACCATCCTTTTTCATTTTCATAGCGTTCACGAGTACTGCCTGTGCTTACTAAATGGTGGGCCCACCTGGAATCGAACCAGGGACCGACCGGTTATGAGCCGGTGGCTCTGCCAAACTGAGCTATAGGCCCGTGCCATGCAAACAAACTTGAGATATATATATCAATCACAAGACCATGTCAAGATTTAATTTTCTATAAAAGTCTTGAGTTTTTTACTTCTTGTAGGATGCCGGAGCTTCCTTAGTGCCTTGGCTTCAATCTGCCGAATTCTTTCCCTTGTAACCGTGAAATCCTTGCCTACCTCTTCCAGGGTATGGTCGGATTTTTCTCCAATTCCGAAACGCATTCTTAATACTTTTTCTTCTCTGGGAGTCAGGGTTGCAAGGATTTTCCTCGTCTGTTCAGCCAGGCTAAAATCAATGGCGGCTTCCGAGGGAATAGAAAACTTCTTATCCTCTATAAAATCACCCAAATGGCTGTCTTCTTCTTCGCCTATGGGTGTTTCCAAAGAAATGGGTTCCTTGGCAATTTTAAGCACCCTCCTGACCTTATCAATGGGGATTTCCATTTTTTCAGCAATTTCTTCAGGTGATGGTTCCTTTCCCATCTCCTGGACCAGATATCGGGAAGTCCTTATAAGTTTATTGATGGTTTCGATCATATGAACGGGGATGCGGATGGTCCGGGCCTGATCTGCAATGGCCCTGGTAATGGCCTGCCTTATCCACCAGGTGGCATAGGTTGAAAATTTATACCCTCTTCGGTATTCAAATTTATCAACCGCTTTCATCAAGCCGATATTCCCCTCCTGGATAAGATCCAGAAACTGAAGCCCACGGTTGGTATATTTTTTGGCAATGCTGACAACCAGCCTTAAATTGGCCCTTACCAATTCACGTTTTGCACAATCTGCATTTCTCCGTCCCTTGTCAACCCCCTGGGTTATGACTCGCAAATCTTCAATACCACCCTTGATAAAACTTTTACGCAGGGCTACCTGGTCGAGCACAGAACAAATATCTTCGTACAAAATTACAACCCGTTCCTCTTTGAGGTCGGTCCGGGCCGTAGCCCATTGCACAAAGGTGTCCTGGTCGACAGCCTGCTTTAACATGGTATCTTTACGTACATTAAAGGTCTTGGCGCATCTTTCCAAAAGCTGATCAACGTTTTCAAACCAGGAGATAGTATTTCGGATACTTTTTTCTATATTATCTATTACATTGGCTTCAAACCGCCAGCGCTTTAGATACTCAAATATAGTTTCAGTATTGTCAAAAATTTCTTTTTGGAGGGTTTCATATTTTTTGGTACCTTTTTTTAAATCTACCAGCTGTTCTCTTTTTTCCTGGTTTTCCTCATGGGTTTCATCAATACTGGTCAGAGCTTTGAGAAATTTTTCCTGTTTAGAGACTTCATCAACGACTCCGTCTCCTTCATCCACATCCCTTAGTACATGTTTGGGTCGCATGGATTTTTTTTCCATTTTTTTCCCATACATAAAGATGATGGATAATGAAATCGGACAATTGAGCATGGCCCGCAAGATATTTCGCTCACCATTTTCAATTTTTTTGGCAATTTCAATCTCCCCCTCCCTGCTCAAAAGGGTCACCATACCCATTTCTTTTAAATACATTTTAACAGGATCGGTTACCGCACCGAATTCAAGATCAGGCTTGTCTTTTTTTTCCGAAAAAATATCTTTTTTCTCGCCTTTAGTATCTTCTTCTTTTTTTGCTTTTTTAACCGTCTTTTTAACCGTCTTTTTTTTAGGCTTCACCGCTGCTTTCTTTGAAGCGCCCTTTTCCTGGTCCACCAGCTCAATTCCAAGCTCTCTAAACTGAACCACTATGTCATCAATCTGATCAAATGATTGTAAATCACCAGAGATTGCATCATTTATTTCGGCAAAAGAGAGAACACCGGTTTTTTCACCCTTTTTTATAAGCTTACGCATTTCATTTTTACTGATCACTACATTCTCTCCAGACTTGTTTGTCTTTCCTGCCATAAAATGCCTCCCAAAGGCCTAAAGTTGTTGACCATCGTGTAATTGCTGAATTTCCTGCTGTTTTTGTTTTAACAACTCCGTAACATCAGCATCACAGCCCTTTTCCGCACTTATTATCTTTGTCGTTAATATATTTTCATTTTTTTTTCTAATTTTTATAATTCTATTCATTAAAACATGTGTTGTCTGAGCCATATCTTCATCACCTGAAAAATCATCCATTGCAAGGGATGCAATTAATTCCTGGTCTTTGTTATCGTCTATTTTGGCCATAACATTAGTGACAAAGCCATCCTTGTCAAGCTCTGTGGCTATAATTTTTTTTGCAATCCCCTGGAACCTTTCTGAATAAAAATAGCTCACAACATCCCTTTTAACCATTTCCGGTATCAATTTCGGATAATTGAGCATGATGCTGAGAATTTGCCTCTCCCTGGGATCGGATACCAGATGCTTATCATGGTCTTCTGGCATTAACGGAGATTTTTTCGTATTATTTTGAACAAATGCATCCCGAACCTTTTCCAAAACAGCTTTTTCATCAATGTTCAGGGTTTCCGAAAGTTCCCTCACATACAATGACCTTAGAGCGGAATCATGTATCAAAGCCAGGTGCAGTTTCATCTCATCTAAAACTTTAATTCGGCCCTCCACTGACAAACCATGGGTATCAATGGCAAGCTCTAATAAAAACTGCATAATGGTTTTTGCTTCAGCGGCAAGGGATAAAAAAGAGGCTTGACCATGTTTCATCACGAAGGAATCCGGATCATTCTTACCCGGCAGAACCAAAATTCGTGTGTCCACTCCCTCCTTCATAAAAATCTGAATGCTTCTTTTAGCGGCATTAATTCCGGCATCATCGGAATCAAATACAAGAACCATCTTAGAAGCATACCCTTTCAAAATTCTGACATGCTCCTGTGTCAATGCCGTGCCCAAACTTGCCACAGTATTTTTAATCCCGTGCTGGTAAAGGGATAAAAAATCAAAATACCCCTCAACTATATAAACAACCCCCTCTCTGCGACAGTACTGCTTGGCCGCGTGAAGACCGTAAAGTATTTTACTCTTGCTGTAAACAGGGGTTTCAGGAGAATTCATATATTTGGGCATGGAATCATCCATGACACGCCCGCCAAATCCAGCCACCTGCATATTAATATCAAAAATAGGAAACATCAGCCGGTTTCGGAACCGATCATAATATCCATTATCCTGTTTCCTTGATAAAATCAGTCCTGAATTCACGGCAATCGTCCGTGTTACCTTCTCTTTTTTTAAAAAATTAACAGCAGCATCCCACACGTCCCGGGAAACACCAAGATTAAATTTTTCGATGATATCTGTTGTTACTCCTCGTTTTTCAAGGTAACTTCTTGCACCCCCCCCCCGGGATCTGTCACTGAGAAATCCTGCATAAAAAACCATCACCCGCTTATTCAGACGAAACAAAGATTCTTTAACAAGAACTTCCTTTCTCCTGACCGGATCAATTAACTCTGTCTCAATGACTATATTATATTTTCTTGCAAGCATTCTAACAGCTTCGAGAAAAGAAATCCCATGATATTTCATCACAAAAGACAATGCATTTCCACCGGCACTACAGCCAAAACAATGAAAAATCTGTTTATCGGCATTAACCGAAAAAGAGGGGGTCTTCTCAGAATGAAAAGGACAGAGACCAAAAAAGTTTCTACCTGATTTTTTGAGGATAACTGATTCAGATACGATATCTACGATATCCGAAGTGTTCAGAATTTCTGAAATTTTCTCTTCAGGGATATACATTGTTGGTGGTGCTGGCTCCAAAATTTCAACTGGTTATTTTAAAATAATAAGTTAAGTACTTAATATACCATGTCAATAATTATGACTGAAGGACAGCTTACAAACTGCCTTTGCTTGATAGGGGCCCGCAAAGATTATCGTTAATTCGGGTTGCCATATTTAATGATTTCCCCATGGCCTTGAAGATCGATTCAAGAACATGGTGCTCATTATCACCATAATATGCATTTATATGAAGGCTAAAGCCACCTTTAACACAGAACGCTTGGAAAAACTCCTTGGCAAGATATGCATCAAACACCCCGACCGCCCTCAAATCATCTGGAAAATGATATACAAGATAGGGACGGTTAGATAAATCCACAGTCACCCGGGACAATGATTCATCCATTGGAATGCAGCTGTCTCCGAATCTTATGATCCCTTCTTTTCCGTCAAGAGCTTCATTGAAAGCCTGTCCAAGAACAAGGCCCGTATCTTCAATTGTGTGGTGCAAATCCACTTCAATATCACCTTTGGCTCGAATCTTAAGATCAAAAAAGCCATGAACGGCAAAGGCAGTAAGCATATGATCAAAGAAGGGAATTCCAGTGACAATATCGGCTTTCCCACTGCCGTCCAAATCCAGCTTAATTTCTATTTGAGTTTCTTTTGTTTTTCGGGAAACATCTATTTTTCGACTCATAAAACCATCCTTGAAATCCATTCTTGAAACCCACCCGTGAAACCCATCTGTGAAAATAGGAGCAACTGAATTCAATATCCACCATTTCTCGTTCCAAAAACCATCAGAACGAATCCCCTAAAAATACAATAAAACTTTATCTATGTCAATTTGAATATATAATAGTTCCATATATAAATTTAAACGGCCGGATTTTTAAAATTTCATGATCAAATACTTGCAATTTTCCCATAAAATCCTTATGCTTATTGCTTAAACGATAAAGCGTTAATTTACAGGATGATTCGCAATGAATATAAATGCCACCGTCTACAACAATTATTCGCCCCTCCACGGATATTTAGGTGGGAATTCCGGCACATCCCCAGCTGTGAACCAATATGGAGGGGATACAAGCCAACCACCGACAAACACCACTTCACCAGAACCTTCATCTGAACCATTAGCTCCCCGGGCCACAACCGTCACAGATCCGGATCAACAGGGGACTAAGGCTCCCAATTCACCTCCTGAACAGCAACAATCAGCAAGTGACAGCCAGCTAACCCAGGCAGAATTCAAACTTTTAGCAGAACTCAAACAGGCTGACACAGAGGTCAGGAGCCATGAGATGGCACATGTAGCAGCCGGTGGAGGCCTTATCACCTCCGGGGCCAGTTTTACATATCAGCGGGGTCCGGACGGAAAAAATTATGCCGTGGCAGGAGAAGTGAGTATTGACACCTCAGCCGTACCCGGAGACCCGAAAGCCACTCTGCAAAAGATGCAGCAGGTTAAAAGCTCAGCCCTGGCACCAGCCAACCCATCGTCACAGGATTTAAAAGTAGCCTCCAATGCAACCTCCAGAGCGGCAAAGGCCAGCTCCGAACTGACCACACTCGTTGCCGAAAAACTGGCAGCCGACAAGGAAACCCAGACTTTTGGGAGCCTGAAACAGGCAGCCGACTCATATACCAAAGTAAACAATCTGCCTGAAAAGGACAACAGCACATTCAAACTGGCTGTATGACCCTCTTTTCATTTCAACAACTTCATTTAATCAATTTTACCATCTGCTTAAATTCATCACCACGGGCTTCCTTCATCAACTCAAATAAAATCATCTCCACACTGGTAATCTGCCCCCCCGACTGGACCAGTCGCTGAAGACCGATATCTTTGTTTTCCTTTGTCCTGGACGAGACACAATCAGCAGCAACCCGGACCTGATATCCTTGATTTAACAGCTCATACCCTGTCTGATAAATACAAATATGGGATTCAATTCCAGTCAGCAGCACCTGGCTTCGCCCCAGCTCCTTCAATTTTTTTGCAAATTCAGGTTCTTTCCAGCAGGAAAATGAAAATTTCTCTATGGGGGTATCTCCTTCCATAAGACAAGATATTTGCCCGATGGTCGGCCCAAGCTTTGCAGGAATCTGTTCCATCCACAGGATGGGAACATTTAATATTTTCATACCTTTTACCATTAATTCAAGGGAACTGAATAATTTATCTTTTTCATGCATCATCTGAGCCAGTTGACCCTGAACATCCACAAGAAGCATTACCGAATTATCAATTGTAAACATGACACACCTCCCTTATTAATTACGCACTACCGATTATATTTAACAATTTATAATATCCATTCCCATCCATCCGAATGCAACCGTCACACATTCTATGTATAAGTATCAGCTCAAATATAAAAGACAATTATTTTTATATTTACCCGGAACCAACGATTACTCATAACAATTTTTGTTAAATCTGTTGACAATTAATGTAGATTATTTACAATATCCAATGGGCAAGATTGAAGTGACAGCTGTATTGCCTTGAATAATAAGGACTTCCAAACTGACAAAATCCTGCGCACACTTCTTGCTTAAAATGTGTTTAATATAAATAAGCATTTTTGGGGAGCATCAGAATGACCTTATCCATACAAAACAATGTGCCTGCATTACAGGCTTTTTCAAAACAGATTGGTGTCAGTGCCAATAATGTAGCCAACTCCCTTTCCGATGATTTCAAATCAAGCAGGGCCATAAACAATCAGGGAGCAGAAAATCAAGTAACCACCACCATTACCCAAAGCAAAACTTCCGGCCCCCTTGTTGAGGACCCGATAAAAAATGACGGTTCTCTTAAGGAATTATCCAACACAGACATTGCAAAAGAAATTGTGCAACAAATTTCAGGCCAACACGGATTTGATGCAAATGCCAAAACCATAAAAACCCATGACGAAACCATCGGGTCATTAATTGACGTGATGGGATAAGAATTGATGTCTCGATTTAATCATATTATTCTGATTATACTTTTTGGATTTTACCTGACCGGCTGCGCTGAACTCCAATCTGATTACGAAATCCCCACTGTCAGCATCACCTCCTTTAATGCAATACCCGGGGAGGGGATGGCTCCCCGATTTGAGATCGGACTGCACATTGTTAATCCAAATCGATCCGCCCTTGAGTTAAAAGGTATTTCCTATACCGTTAACATTGAAGGCCATAATCTTTTAACCGGAGTTTCCAACAAACTGCCCAGGATTGAGGCCTATGGAGAAGGGGATGTTTTGTTAGAGGCATCGGTTGACTTTATCAGCAGCATTGGATTTTTTGCAGATCTTGCCAAGAACCCCAAACTAGAGGCCTTTGAATACAGCCTGGATGCAAAACTTGATGTGGGGACCCTGCATCCTGTCATCCGGGTAAGCAAAAAAGGAAAACTGTCTCTTTTCCCCCCCCAAAAAAAACAATGATGAAAAAAACTTTCCCTTGTATCATATTACCCCTTCTTTTTTTTATTTTTATAGGATGTGCCGGTCCTCCCCGGCAGATGCCCAAAGCAACTGTCCCTCCCTCTTCAAAGGAAAAGACCCAGCTTATCCGACAATTGCCCCAAAACCTGACAAAGAAAAGACAAACCATTGTCAACCACGCCATTGAAAACATAGGTAAACCCTATGCATGGGGCGGAAAATCACCCGGCCTTGGGTTTGACTGTAGCGGCCTTGTTTTGTACACCCACGACAAAGCCAACCTCCGGGTCCCGAGAACTTCCAGGGAGCAGTTCAAAAAAGGACGCCCTATATCAAAGCCAGCACTTCAGCCCGGGGATCTGGTCTTTTTTAACATCCGGGAAAAAAAAACAGGTTTACATGTGGGTATTTTCATTGGAAATGGACAATTCATTCATGCCCCGGGCCGCGGTCGCCAGGTCAGGCTTGCCAGCCTTAGCAATGTCTATTTCAACCAAAACTTTAAAGGGGCAAGATCCTATCTATAGGCCGGCCACTAAATAAGGGTGGCGCACTTTTTTAAACCCTGTTAAATTACTTTGTACCGGCAGAACATCTAATGGTCCTGTTTTAACCTTTGGAGGAAGAATGAACCTTAAACAAATGATTGAATCAACACTGAATCAATCCCTTAAAAATCTTGCGCCCCTGGTAATCATGACACTGGTTTTTGTGGGTGTCAGCACTGTGTCTTTAGGGCTGTTAGCGCCTGTCATGCTTGCAGGATATACCAAATCTATTTTAGATATGATCAGAACAGAAAAAAAACCCGGCCCCAAGGATGTATTCTCCCAACTACACCTTTTTTTGCCCTTATTATTATTCACACTGGTATTGTTCATTATTATCGCCTTTGGATTTTTTCTATTATTTCTTCCCGGACTGATCATTGTTCTTGCCACAACCTTCTTTTTGATCTACATGGTTCCGCTGATGGTAGATAAGAATCTTGGTCTGATGGATGCAGGCCAAGAGAGTATCTCTCTTGTACGTCAGACCAGTTTTATGGATCATCTTATCGTTGTTGTCATATACTCTGTTATTCAGTCCCTTGGTGGATCTACCCTGCTTGGAACGATCATTACGATTCCAATATCGACAATATTTCTCATGCTTGCCTATGACCAGGCTGTAAATTCTTAAATTGCCTCCTCAAAAAATTCATGAAGCCCAGAAAAGAGAAACATAGGATGAAATTTACCCTGAACAATAAACTGGTTTTAGAAAATTTTGCACCAGAAACCGGACAAATCATTAAGCAAAAACTTACCCTGAACAACCCAAAATTTTCAGAAGCCCAAAGGATGGGTAGATATACCCATGGTATTGATCCTGTATTATATTTTTATGAGGATTCAAAGGACGGGTTAACCTGCCCCCGGGGTGCTGCAACACAGATTTATAAAATCTGCCATGATCAGGGTGAAAATATCGAGTTTATAGATGCCAGGCAAACCCTTGAACCGGTTGACTTTACTTTCAATGGAGAGTTGAGGCCCTTACAGATACCGGCAGTTGAAAGCTGTTTAAAAAAGGATTTTGGTCTTTTGGAAAGCCCAACCGGAAGCGGTAAAACCACGATGGCATTGTATATGATCGCAAAGAGGAAACAACCAGCATTAATCGTGGTACATACAAAAGAATTGTTGAACCAATGGGTGGAACGGATTGAACAATTTTTGAATATACCCAAACCTGAAATAGGTTTTATCGGCTCAGGAAAATTCAGGATAGGTGACAAAATCACTGTGGCAATGATTCAAACCCTCTATAAAAAAGCCTGTGAAGTGATAAATCATATTGGTCATGTTGTTGTTGATGAGTGCCATAGGTGCCCTTCAAGAACTTTTACAGAAGCTTTGACAAAATTCGATGCAAAATTCATGACCGGCCTGACTGCAACTATTTGGAGAAGAGACAAGCTTTCAAACGTGATCTTTTGGTATATAGGTGATGTGACAGGCCGGATCGATAAACTGAACTTGCTTGCCAGCGGAAATCTTTGTGATGGGGAAGTTCGATGGGTGGAAACCAAATTCAACACCCCGACAGATACAAGCGAATATTATTCACAGGTTTTGTCTGAGTTGACCGAAGACTACCAGAGGAATAAGCTGATCTGTGACACGGTGGAAAAGCATGATGGATCAGGAATCAGGCTGATCTTGTCAGACAGGAAGGAACACTGCCAAACCCTTTACAATACCATGCTCAAGGAAAACGGTATTAAATCAGAAATCCTCACCGGATCAACCTCCCAAAAAGAACGAGAAAGAATTATCCAGGATTTACAGCAAGGCAGATGCAAATATCTCATTGCAACCGGCCAACTCATTGGGGAAGGATTTGATTTACCGGGAATTTCGACAATGTTTTTGACAACCCCCGTTAAATTTTCAGGCAGGCTTATTCAATATATCGGCCGCGCTTTAAGGCCGGCACCGGGGAAAGACAAGGCAGTTATTTTTGATTTTGTGGATATCTTAAATCCTGTTTTTGAGGCTTCTGCACGATCACGGTCTTTTACATATGAGCAGCAAAACATAAAAACGAATATTTAAACCCTGATAATTCCCGCCTGCTGCCTAACATATTGGTGTTTTTCCCTAAGAATTTTTTTCCATACCCCATTATCTGAGTTTATATGTAAAATACTGGCACTTGCTTAAAAAAACATGGCATATTGTTTGCGCTCATTCAAATACTCAGATGCATTACATGGGTAAACCCATTGAAATAGTGATAGAAAGCTATCTAATATAAAGAAAGAAGTCTTATTACAAGGCAATGACGGTAGACGTTCAGGGAATGATAGGCGGATATTTTCATATACCGAGCATTCCGTGGAAAGAATGCAGGGTAAAAAGGTGGAAAGAATGCAGGGTAACGGAATCACTCTGGGGAAAAAGGTCCCCAAAAGGTCCCCAAAGGCCTCTTTAAAGCAAAACAGGCAGTTAAGGATTTTCCCTAACTGCCTGTTTTTATTATGGTACCGAAGAGAAGACTTGAACTTCCACGCCTTGCGGCACTAGATCCTAAGTCTAGCGTGTCTACCAATTCCACCACTTCGGCATAACTTTGTTGTGGTATTGCCCAGGGTCAATAGACTGCGCTGCACCCCTTTGACAATTCTAAACTCCTTAAATAACAAGAAATTTTAATTTTGCTGACAAACTTGTGTTCACCAAGCTGTGCAACGAGAGTGTTTATATAAAAGACGAACCTAAATGTCAAGAAATATTTAGCAAAAATGCCAAAAAGCCTATCGGTAAGGGGCATATTGGTCTGGCATTATTTTTGCTATGCTATTTTAGGTGTTTATGTTTACGGAATTCACTATACTGCTGATGGAGAAACAAAGGATGATAAAAAATATTGCTGTTATTATATTTGTCGGATTTCTTTTAGTCCCTATTCTCACACAGGCTGATACAATTTTATCTCCCGCTATCACAATTCCAGAACCGACCACCATGCTTCTTCTCGGTTTTGGGCTTTTGGGTCATGCAGGAATCGGAAGGAAACAACTCCAGGAGTTAGACGCACATGGAAAAAAAAATATTATTAAAAAATGACAATAGGCGCTCAAGATATGACAGACGGAGGTTATCATATGTAACATATTCCCCTGAACGAAGGTCTGGTGGAGATAGAAGGTTTGTTAGTCATAACCATTCTGCTTTGGCTGATAATATCAGTCTATGTTATCAAGAATGATCAAAATAATTAACCAGCCCCCCCCTATTGCTTTTTCTTTTGTCAGGCCTGACACTCCGGAGTTAAGTTTTCTTTTTATACCGGTATTCACTTTGGATTACCTTGGGGACACTGCAACCATTAGACACACTTGGCCCTTCTTCCATGACTGGCAGGGGGAAACCCGTAAACTTGTTTGATGACAGGTGGTCTAATTGGTAATAACTGATTCGTAATACGGTCTCTACAGGTTCGGTCTGCCCGGCAGGTACATATGGGACCTGTCAACAGCAGTGAATGCATATCTCACGAGGTGTCTCTATACCCCGACCTCCCTTTATGTGAACTTTTTTTCACAAGTCTATTACATTTTTTTCACATGATTTCAATTTGAGTATTTTATTTCCTAAGGGTTTTCCCTGGGTTTTTGGAAGGACCTTTAAGCTGAACGTTCTTCACTATATAAATCGCACTTGGCAGCAGTTACGAAACTCACGCACAGCTGAGTTATTAGCGATTCATACAATCAAATATCGCAAAACAGGAACAATTATTGCAAATACGGAAATTATCATTAATTGACAAAACCAAGCCTGTTGTGAAGCAGGGACGAAAAACTAATGGGTCCCATGGGGAGATGGTCTGGTTCCCATTGAATTTAAAAGGAGAATTGTGGATGAAGATTTTTTTAGTGTGGTTAGCAGGATTATTATTAGTTCTATATCTAACCTATGACACAGCTCCAGTACCCGAACCAGCCACAATGCACCTTTTTGGTCTTGGCATACTCGGTCTTGCTGGAGTATTCAGAAAGAAACAAAGGTATCAAATAGACACATCAAGAAAAGGCAAGGTCTCTAAATGACTCTGTCTTTTCTTGATGTTGAAAACATGTGGAAGACTTCATGTCACAGCACTTTCCCTACATCCTCCCCCCCCCCCCTTTTTTGGAACTTTTTATTAAC
>PIVS01000102.1 GCA_003353855.1 Desulfobacteraceae bacterium | reverse complement strand
AATTCAAATGGCACAATCAATTGCTGACAGAAGGGACCAGGATTTTGTACTCCATGAAATGCTTAATGTTTCAGATCTGGCCAACCATGAAAAATATGAAGATTTTAATAGAAAGACCATGGATATGGTTCTTACGGAAGCCAGAAATCTTGCGGTTAAAGAGCTTCTCCCCGCACAAAGACCCGGAGACGAGGAGGGGTGCCTCCTTGAAAACGGAAAGGTGAGTGTCCCTGAATCTTTTCATCGGCTCTCAAAACTCTTTTGCCAGGGGGAATGGGTTTCTCCCTCGGATGATCCGGAATTTGGAGGCCAGGGGATGCCAATGGTTCTTTCCCAGGCCACAGGAGAGTTGTTTAAAGGTGCCAATACCGCATTTAGTATGTATTGGGGTCTGACCCACGGTGCGGGTAAACTGGTGGAAATTTTTGGAACCAAAAATCAGAAAACCAGATACCTTGAGAAGCTTTACACAGGGAAATGGGCGGGAACCATGTGCCTTACGGAATCCGAAGCAGGATCTGATGTGGGCGCTACCACCACAAGCGCAACCAAAAATGAGGATGGTTCATTTACCATTTCCGGAAATAAAATTTTTATTTCAAGCGGTGATCATAATTTAACGGAAAATATTGTCCATCCGGTTCTGGCCCGTATTGAGGGTGCTCCCGCCGGCACAAAAGGCCTCTCTCTTTTTCTGGTTCCTAAATTTTGCGTAAATGAAGATGGAAGTCTTGGCGGGTCCAATGATGTTCTTTGCACCGGCATAGAAAAAAAGATGGGTATCCATGGCAATGCAACAGCTTCCCTTGCCTTTGGCTCCAAGGGTAATTGCAGGGGTGAACTTCTTGGTGAAGAAAACAAAGGCATGAAAGCCATGTTCGTGATGATGAATGATGCCCGCCTGGCAGCCGGAATGCAGGGGCTGGGATTTGCAAGCTCTTCATATGTCAATGCAGTCAACCATGCCAGACAGCGGGTCCAGGGCCATGACCTGAAAAAAGCATTTGAGGGGATCCATGAACCCGTAACAATTATCCGACATCCCGATGTAAAACGTCAGCTTCTTTACATGAAATCCTATGTGGATGGTATGCGGACCCTGTTATACTATACTGCCTTTTTGTTTGATAAAGTCGAAATTTCCCAAGCAGGCCCTGACCGGGAAAAAAATCAAGGCATTATTGAGGTGCTCACCCCTATTATTAAAGCCTATTGTACGGATCGCTCCTTTGAGGTGTGTACCCAGGGGATTCAAATTTTCGGTGGTTACGGGTTTACCCGGGAATATCCCCAGGAGCAATTGCTTAGGGACTGTAAAATCACCAGTATATACGAAGGCACCAACGGTATCCAGGCCATGGATTTTCTGGGAAGAAAACTGGGTATGAACAATGGTCAATTTGTTAAGGATCTTTTAAATGAGATGTACAAAACCATAGCAGCTGCAAAAGAAGTTGAAACCCTGGGGAAAATGGCGGAAATCGTTGAAAATGCCGTTGACAACTTGGGTGAACTTGCCGAGGTGATGGGGGCAAGACTTGATTCCGACCAGGTGATCGATGCCTTTGCAACGGCTCATCCCTTTTTGGATGCAGCCGGTGATGTCTGCATGGCATGGTTTGAACTCTGGCGTGCCCTGGTGGCAGCCCCGAAAATCCACGGGGCAAAGAAAAAGGATATGGCCTTTTACCAGGGACAGGTAAAAACAGCCCAATATTTTATTACCTGTGTGATTCCTTCGACCCTGGGCAAAATGGAAGGCTTGAAATCAAATATCACCGCCATCATGGAAATGCCGGAACAAGGGTATGCCAGCTGATGGTCAGGGAAAGTATCTTACAGGAGACACTTAATGAAAAATTTTAAGCCGGTATACCGGACTGATGTCCTGATAAGTTGTATATACCCGATTATTTTGAGGAGGGTTTTATGACCAAACAATCCGGCATGGATAAACCAAAGAAAATAGAAGCCGAGCGCAATCCAAAGATGATACCCATGGATAATATTCCACTATGATCAAAGGAGGGAAAGAAAAAATTAAGGGTTGTATAGCATACACAGCCGGCTAAAATAGGGGTGGCATAAAATTCTGTGTTCATCAGCAGATTCGGCCTGGCAGACAATACATCCCGTATGATCCCTCCGCCGATGCTGGTAAAAAGTCCCATGATGACAGCAAAGGGGGCGATGTGTCCCAGGGCAAGGGATTTGTCAATGGCCTGAATACTGAACAGGGCCACGCCGATGGCATCAAGATAAAGCAAAAGGCGGTAAGTACTCCGGAAAAACCTATATATCCAGAAAGCAGTGACAGAAGTGGCAACAGCTACCCAGACATAGTTAAAATCATCTATCCAGAAAATAGTGACGTTCAGGGTGATATCTCTGATCGTCCCGCCGCCCAGTGCGGTTACAACGCCTAGTACCACAAGCCCGAATATATCATTCACTTTATTGCTGGCGGCAAGAACACCTGTTATGGCAAAAACGGCAATGGCTATCTGACCAATTGTATATTCCAAGTACGCTCCTAAAAAATATAGTTTCCAAGATATAGTGTATTCTTTTGTAACAATCAAGTACCTGGCATTTAAAGCCCCATGGAAAAGGAGAATCTGATTCTTTTCTTTTAAAATAAATGCTTTTCTGGCAAAATAACAGGTTGTGGAACCTATATTGAACATATTCAAGGATTACCAGACAGCTATTTCCGTCTTTTCAGGGCTTTCCCTTGCTCTTTTTGTACTGAGCCTTTTATCTATTCCCTGGATGGTATGCCGGATCCCGGAAGATTATTTTTTAGCTTCTCCCCGGGACAAGCCCGGACAAAAATCCATATTTGTCCGGGTTGTGAAGGGCTTTGTGAAAAATTTTCTGGGCGCTGGATTTTTTCTGGCGGGATTTGTTCTTTTGTTTATTCCGGGGCAGGGACTTTTGACCATGTTGCTTGGATTGATAATAATGGATTTTCCCGGAAAAAAAAAGGTGGTGGAACGGCTTGCGTCCATGAAAAATGTCCAGACCTCTTTGAACTGGATTCGGGGAAAAAAGCAGGTGCAGCCCCTCCGTTTCCCGGTTCCTAACCCATCCCGACAGGGACATAAAAATGAATAGTACCTTGTTAAACCGGGGAAAAAAAATCAGTATCCTGGTGGGGATTCTTTGTGGCATCTTACTGGCTTTTGTCTGGGGCTCCTCCCAGTTTCTGGAAACCAGGTTTTCCCAAAGATTTTTTCTCAACCTTCTCCATGGAGCGATTCCCGGCCATCTCTCCTTTGAAAAAATGGAGCTTGCTGTTTTTGCGGGGCAGGTTGATGTGGAAGGGCTTGTTCTCCAGGGACCTGATGGACAAGATCTGGTCCGCGTGGAAAAATTGAGCCTGAATTTGTCCTGGCTAAAACTGCTGTCTGGAGAAATCTGTTTGTCTTCGGTCCTTTTGAATTCTCCTGAATTTGATATTGGTCTATTGGAAAACGGCTCCTTGAATCTTTTATCTGCCTTTGTCCCTTCCCCTCCTTCCCCCCCTGAAAACAAAAAGGATGCCCATGAAATTCCTTTGAATATCCTGGTCAATGAATTTGTTTTAAATAAGGGATCCATTGTGTTTAAGATGCCTGGCAATGATCTGACTCTCCTGATTTCAGGCTTGGATATCCAGATTTTTGATGTCGACCTTTGGCATGAATCGGCAGGGTTCAGGGCAAATTTTGAGACTGGAAAGGTCTTAAGCCGGGGAAGGTCTGTTCTGCTTAATTCTTCCCGTGTGGGGGCAGATCTTAAGGATGGCGGGCTGTCCAATGTTTTTGTCCGGGCAGGCGCAAGCATTGGTGATATGAAAATCCAAGGCAGTATCAAGAACCTTTTTACGGATCCTTTTCTGGATATGACACTGGAATCCAGGATGGTTCTGGAGCAGGCCGCTTTGATCCCGGGGATGGAGAGTCTGGATCTGCTGGGAACACTGGCAGTCAATTTGTCCCTTAAAGGAGGTTTTGATAACCCGGGTGTGACAGGTTCCATTCTTTCTGAAAAGGCAGGGTTCAATGGGTATCCCATTGAGAACCTCATGCTTGAATACAGGATGAAGGACCGGTTGGTGACCCTGCTGCCCTCACGTGTTTCTTCCGGTTTGGGGAAATTGTCCCTGGAGGGAAAAATAGATCTTGGAGAGGCATTTCCCAAGGGGTTCCGGGAGCCATTTGATTTAAACCTGATTTCCTATGGGATGGATGCAGTTCTGGATGGGGTTTTTCTGTCAGCTTTACCGGAGATATGGCCGGGAACAAAAGGTGGGCTGGCATCTCGGATAAATTTTCAGGGCAGGGGCATTGATCCTGAAAAAATAGTGGGAGATATCACGGCAGAGTTAACCGGAACCGGGCTTGGGTTCCCGGGGATGGCAGCGCCGATGGATGCAATTCTCCATGCCGATATCGGTTATGATGCAATGACGGCTGAGTTCAAATCGGTGCGTTTGGCTGCATTGGGGATGGTTTTGACAGGCCGTGGCCAGGTGAATATCCCCGACAAAAAAGTCTCTGGCCGGCTCAACCTTGAGGCCGATGACATAGGGTCGATGGATGAACTGACCCGCGTCAGGGGCAAAGGGCATATCACTGCAACGGCAGAGATTGACGGTCCCTTTGCCAATCCAAGTGTTTCTTTGTCCGCCCTTGGTTCAAATCTTGGAATCGATAATATTATTTTGGGAAATCTGGAATTAAATGCCTCTCTTGACAGGGACGGGCGGGTTAAGGTTGACAAACTTTCACTGGAGAACCAGGCATCTTCTCTCCATGCCGGGGGATGGATGGATCTGATTGGCCGGGCATCGGGGGGAGGTCCTAAAAATGCTGTTCATCTTGATTTGACATTGGCGATGGATCTTACCGATTTTATGCCCCTCCCTTCCCTGGGAGGGGCATTCAAGGGAAAGGCAATGGTAAGGGGCAGTCTTAAGGAGCCAATAGTCAAGGCTGAGATTAAGGGGCATGATCTTTTTTTTAACCAGATACGGGTCAAGGAGATCAGTGCCGGGATGGGGCTTGAGGAGGGGGTCTTGAATCTTAATGGCGATTCCATCGGGGTTGGTGAGCAGAGGATTGACAGCCTTTCTTCAAAAATTGTATTCCGGGGCCGGGCCATGGAGATTGTCCAAATGGATATTCAGGTATCCCCGGGTTCCATGATTACGGCCAAAGGAGAGGTGATCCCACAAGACCAAACCTTTGATATTCGTGTGGATTCTCAAAATTTTGATCTGACCTGTCTGGATTTATTTGAAAAAAAAGGAGTGGATGGAGGGCTATTGTCCTTAAACCTTGCTGTCCGGGGCAGCTTTAAAGATCCAATGGTGAAGGGAAAACTTGGCATCCGGGAACTTGTGATTTTCCAGGAAAAACAGGGGCCGATGGATTTTTCAATTGAACTGAAAAGCAGACGTTTGGGGATCAAAGGAGATCTGGGACTGACAATGGAAGGGGAATATCAGCTAGACACCAGGGCCTTTACCGCGGCCTTGAATATGGAAGATTTTAATCTGTCCCCCTATTTAAAACTTCTGGGCCAGCCCCAGCTCACCGGGGTGACTACAGGCAGGGTCCGGGCAGAAGGCCAGGCAGATAAGCTGGAGCAGATACGCGCATCTGCTTATTTTTCAAAAATTGTGATCTCTTTTGCCGACAAGCCCTTTATCCGTCTAAAGGGTGCGGATCTGACCTTTGAAAAGGGGCAATTAGATTTTGCGTCTACCCGGATTGAGCTTTTGGAAAAAGGCAGCCTCACGGTGAAAGGGTGGGGGAAGCTTGGCGGTCCCCTTGATTTTGAGGTCAAAGGAGAGATTCCCCTGGAAATTATTAATCCCCTGGTGGAAGAAGTTGAATCTGCCACAGGCCTGATCCGATTGGAGGCTTCCCTTAAGGGCAGTCCGGCCGCCCCCCTGGTCAAAGGGGATCTTTTGTTCAATGGACTGGGAATGGCTGTGGATGGGCTTGAGCAGGATTTCAAGAATATAGAAGGCCATATTCGGCTCACCCGGGATAAAATTGAGTTCCTGGGGGTTAAGGGCTATCTGGATGAAGGGCGTTTTGACCTTGGCGGCAGTGTGGGATTGAAAGAATGGGCTGCCAAAACATTTGATCTTAAGTTTAATGCCCACCAGCTCAACCTGGATATTCCGGATTTAATGGAGGTCAGTCTGAACTGCGGCTTGAACTTTATTGGGACAGATCAGGCATCGGCACTAAGTGGTGAGATTATACTGCTTGAGGGCAGGTACTATAAGGATGTTGAACTGGATCTCATTGAAACTACCCAAAGGACAAGGAAAATAAAACCCCTTGAGGGAAAAGAATGGCCCGGTTTTTTAAAGACCATTGACCTGAATGTCCATATCAGCCGTCGTGAACCGCTTCTGGTGGACAATAATCTGGCCGACCTGGAGGTCAGTCCGGATTTGACGATCCTAGGGACGGCGGCAAGCCCATTGCTGACCGGTCGTGCCCAGGTGGATTCCGGTAGTATCCATTTTCAAAGGGCTGAGTTTGAGGTGAAAAAGGGGGTGATCGATTTTGTTAATCCCTATAAAATAGAACCGACCATTGATATTGAGGGTGAAACGGAAATCCGTGGCTGGACCATTACCCTGGCCGTTTCAGGAACCCCGGAGAACCTGGAATTTAAGTTTTCTTCCAACCCGCCGGAGCAGCATGTTGATATCCTTTCCTTGATTGCCTTTGGCAAGACTACCCGGGAGCTTCGGGCTACAGACGGCGGGGGGCGGTTTGCCCCGGAAGATATTTTAGCCGGTATGATGGCTGAATCCCTGCAAAAAAGCTTAAAAGATGCCACCGGCCTGGACTACCTTGAGATCAATACAGAAGACAAGGAGTCCGGTTCCGCCGGGGTCAATGTGAGTCTTGGGGCGGATCTGTCCAGGCAGATCAGCGTAAAATACGGAGTGAATACCAGAAATGGAGAAAGTGTTCAGCGGGTAACCACCTATTATAAGCTGCTTGAACATCTTTTGATGAGCGGGTATCAGGATACGGATGGAAAATTTGGCGGTGAACTCAAATATCGGCTGGAATTCAGATGAGCCGCGGCATTAGTTACCACCGGTTGGGCAGCTTAAAACTGATGCTGGCCTGTGTTGTCATCCTTTTATTTGGCTTTGTTGAACAGGGGGACGGCGCTGGCTCAGGGGACGATTCGGGAGAAATTATCTCACAAATCGATATTCAGATCCTTGGGGTAAAGGGGGATTCCCTTCTCTGGGAGACCATTGCCAGAAATCTGATCCAGCTCAAACCCTTGGATATGTATGATCTTGACCGAATGGAGCAGGCCATTGCCCGTCTTGTTGATTCAAATCTTTTTCAATCCATCCATGTGCCGGATCCGATAAAGATGGTCCAGGGTTTGAAAATCAGGTTTGAGCTTGTCCCCTACGGGCGGATTAAAGATATCCGGGTTTTCAACGCCTTTCCTTTATTTGAGCGGGAAGTGGTCAATGTCATGACCCTTTATACCGGGGATGCATTTTCCGAGGAAAAGCTTGGGGAACAGACCAAACGGGTGATCACCCTGTTTAAGAAACAAGGATTTATTGATCCCGGGGCTACCATCTCAGCCCAGAAGGATGGGGCAGATGGAAATTATCTGGTGTCGGTTTATATTGATAAAGGGGAATTTTTCCGGGTGAAGGGGGTGGACATCAGGGGAAATAAGTATTTTTCTTCATCCCGCCTGAAGCTGAGGACCAAAACCTGGAAAGCCTCTGTCCTGTTCGGCAGTGCCAAACGATTTATCCAGAAGAGCCTGGATAAGGATGTTAAAAATTTTATTGAATTTTACCGGAAAAAAGGATTTGCCGATGTCCTAGTTACCGCCGAAGTAAATAGGGATCTTGGGGAAAAACAGGTGGATGTCATCTTTCATATTGAAGAAGGCCCCAAATACCAGATTGCCTTTGAAGGGAATGAAGAATTTTGGGATTATTCACTGAAAAAAGAGATGACCCTGTCCAAGGACGGAAATAAAAACAATTTTGCCCTCAGGAAAAGTGTACGGAACCTGAAACAAAAATATGCCCAAAAAGGATATCCGAATGTAGGGATAACCCACAGGGTAAAAGAGACTCAGTCCCAACCATCGGTGAAACTGGTTACCCTTGCCATCCATGAAGGCAGTCAATTCCGTGTTTCCAAAATCGATATCACGGGGAATCCGAGTATTTCAGAAAAAGAAATTTTCAAAAGCATGCTTACCCGGGAGCCAGGCCTTGGAAATAGCGGCATCTATGTACCCAAAACCCTTGATGAAGATATCAGTGCCATTCTGGCTCTTTATCTCAGGGAAGGGTTCACCCGGACCCGGGTTGAAAAGAATGTCCGGGTTTCGGACACCCCGGATCAGGGCAGGACAAAATTTAAACCTATTGAAATTGAGCTGGTTATTGATGAAGGAATCCAGACAAGGGTTGAAAAGGTTCAATTTGAGGGTTTGTCTGTCTTGTCCCGTGAAACGGCCCAGGGACTGATTTCCTTAAAGCCGGGGCAGCCCTTTCGGGACTATATGATCGAAAATGATGAAAATAGTCTGAGACAAAAAATTTCAGAACTGGGGTATCCCGACAATAGGGTTAATGCCACTGAAAAATTCAGCCCTGACAGGTCCCGGGTAAGTCTGACTTATGCCATAGATCAGGGGCTTTATAAAAGGGTGGGCCAGATTTACTATGTGGGAAATTTCAGAACAAAAACCCGAATTCTTGACAATGAAATCCAAGTGTCCCAGGGGGATCCCCTCTCCCTGGAAAAATTACTGGAGAGCCAGCGGAATCTGATGGATGTCAATGCCCTTGATTCAATACGGTTCAGAACCATCGGGTTGAAAGATAATGCCGAAGAGGTGGATATTATTGTGGAGGTTGAGGAGAAAAAACCCTATTTTTTTGAAATGGCTACCGGGTATGATACCCAGCGTCATCTTTACCTTAACTCAGCAGTGGGAGACCATAATTTTTTGGGTCGTAATCTGGATCTTCAATTGGAAGGTGAGGTAAGTCAGATCGGATATAAAGGCAATCTTTCTTTATTGGAGCCGCGATTTCTTTCCACCCGTACCTGGTCCAGCACCCGGCTTTTTGGTGAAAGGCAGGAAGAATTTAACAAGGATTTCGGAACCCGGACCTATGGGGTTTCTCAGGATTTTTACCAGCAATTTTTATCCAAACGACTGACCGTAAATCTGGGAATGATGTATGAATTCAGAAAACAATACCTGACCCGGTACACGGAATTGACCCTGGATGAAGCAGAACAATATGAGCCGCGGCACATTATAAAGGCAAGTCCGGGGATTCTCTACAGGACCACCGATTCCTTTGTCAGGCCCACAAAAGGAACGCTTTCCTCTTTCAGTGTGGATGTTTCAAAGGGGATTGATAATAATCTGGATGACTATATCAAATATCGATTGGATACCCGGTATTATTATTCCCTGTTTGAGCCCCTGGTCCTTGCCCTGCGGGGGCGGTACGGGTATCTCCAACCCTATGGAGGCAACAGCAGTGTGCCCGAGGATCAATTGTTTTTTTTAGGGGGGACCTCAAGTGTACGGGGCTTTGACGAAAATCTTTTGCGATATGATGCAGACGGCCAGGCAGTCGGGGGGAGGGAAGCCCTCCTGGGGTCTTTTGAAGCCCGGTATGACCTGGGATTGAATTTTGAAATTTCCGGTTTTTACGACATCGGGGCCGTCAGGAAAACCCAGGACAAAGGCGGGTCCGACAAATTTCGTGATTCCGTCGGCCTTGGGATCAGGTATATGACCCCCATCGGCCCCATCGGGTTTTTGTATGGTTGGAAACTGGACCCCCGGCCCAATGAAAGTGCCGGCAGTTTCCATTTTTCCATGGGGTATACCTTTTAACCCCGATTGCCGTACAAAAGCCCCCGGCGTTTATTTTAAAACCGGAACATGACGCCCACATCTGCTGCCGTGAATTCCGTGTTATAGAAGTCGATATTGGCATCCTGGTAAAAATAGCTCAGGCTGCAGTATACAGAGAAATTTTTATGGCCAAAGGGTTTCCAGCCAAAGGGATTCTTATAATAGGCCTGGACACCCATCAGGTAGGTGTCATCTTCCTGGGTTTTCGTGTAAATGGGGTTTGCTTTCTCATAGTCGGTTTTGCCGACGGCTCCTGTGGCAACGATGGTGGGGGGGTCACCAATATAAAGATAGGTCAGTTGGAAATCATAGCCGTCATTGGCCATGGCCTCTCCGTCCCGGTCCTGGTTATTGTAGGTGATTCCGGGTTCAATAAAATGGGTGTTGTTAACATTAAACCGGTATAAAAGAGCTATTCTATGATTGTCACCATCCCTTTTCAGCAGATTTTGCTCTGACTGGGTCAGTCCAAGTGCAATGCCGCTTTGCTCTTCATCAACGCTGATGTTGCGATAGGTATAAATGAATTGAAAATTGGTGCCAAGAATCTTGTCGAAGGCAAATTTTGCCCCGGTTGACTCCCCGGATCAATTTCTGCCAAAAAATATGGGGTTCCCCGGGAAAGTAGGTCTTTTTATTCCCAAACCAACGGTTTAGTGGGGATTAATTTTATCTGGCAACATTACTATATAGTTCTGGCTGAAAGTGTTAAAATTAAGTAAATTTAATTTTTTATAATATAATGAGTTGACATTGATTTTTATTCAGGCTAACTTTTTTTAAGATTTATTTATACAAAGGCGTGTAACTAAATTAATGAAACAGACGAAGGTGTCTATTCCGGTGGGATTTCCGGAAAGGCGCCTTTTTGCGTTTTTGCGGGCATTCAAAAAAGGAGCTTTTATTTTGGATATATGAACGATAATTTGAAACCATAATTTGAGAGGAAAAAAAGAATGGAAATGAGATTTTCAAAGTCAAATGATGCTCTTGGAACAAAAAATCGTGGAAATGCGTGTGAATCAAGCCTGTGTACATTGTGCCGGGCAGATTGCAAGGGGAAATGTGAAACCTGGCTGTCCAGCATGGTGGGTAGAAAGCTCTTGTATCCCAGAAGCTTCGGCCTGGTAACGGCAGGTGCCAATAATACCAGCCATGTTGGGGTTTCCTATAATTCCCTGAGGATCCAGGGATACGCCTATGGCGCCCAGGGCCTGACAGGAGAAATGAGCTCCAGCGCAGATGACTGCATCTTTCCCAACGTCAGCCTTGAAACAGAATTTGGAAAACAACGTAAGACAAAGATCCGCATGCCCTTAATGACCGGAGCTCTGGGCTCTACCTTTATTGCGGAAAAATATTGGAATTCCTTTGCCATTGGCGGTGCTCTCATCGGTATCCCCGTTGTTATCGGGGAAAATGTGGTGGGTGTCGACAGAAATTCTGAGATCGGCGGCGGCGAAACCAAACAGGGTAAGATCAAAAGTGCACCGGAACTGGATCGCAGGATTGAAACTTATTTAAGATATTTTGACGGCTACGGCGCTATCATTGTCCAGCTCAACGTTGAGGATACCCGGAACGGGGTGGCGGAATATGTGGTGGACAAATATGGGGACAAGTGCATCATTGAACTTAAATGGGGACAGGGTGCTAAAAATATCGGCGGGGAAATCCAGGTCAGAAGCCTGGAATATGCCATGTTCCTGAAAGATCGTGGATATGTGGTGGATCCTGATCCGTCCCTCCCCGAAGTCCATCAGGGGTTTGAGCAGGGGGCCATTAAATCCTTTGCCCGCCACAGCCGCCTGGGCGGAACTAACCTGCCCACCGTGGCCCATGTCCAGGAAGATTTCATGAACAGCGTGGAATACCTTCGGGGGCTTGGGTTTGAGAGAATTACATTGAAAACCGGCTCCTACGGTATGGAAGAACTGGCCATGGCCATCAAATTTGCCACGGAAGCTGAACTGGACCTTCTGACTATTGACGGTTCCGGTGGCGGCACCGGTATGAGTCCCTGGAATATGATGCAAAGCTGGGGGGTTCCCTCCATCAACCTCCATGCAAAGGCCCATGAATATGCCAGTATTCTATCTGCCAAGGGAAAAAATGTGGTGGATATGTCTTTTGCCGGTGGATTTGCCCTGGAAGATAGTGTTTTTAAAGCCCTTGCCCTGGGCGCTCCCTATACCAAGCTTATCTGCATGGGCCGGGGCATCATGATTCCGGGATTTTTAGGGGCCAATATTGAAGGGGCCATTAACCCGGAAAGAAGGGCTGCGGTGAGCGGCAACTGGAATGAACTGCCCAAGACCGTGCTGGAAGTGGGAAAAACAGCAGATGAAATTTTTGCCGGCTACCATGATCTGGCAGACAAAATCGGGAAGGATGAGATGAAAAATATTCCCTATGGCGCCATCGGCTTTTACACCCTGGCAGACAAACTCGGGTGCGGCCTCCAGCAGCTCATGGCCGGTGCCAGAAAATTTTCCCTGGAACAGATTACCCGGCAGGAAATTTTCTCCGGTAACCGGGAAACAGCCGAGGAAACAGGCATCCCCCATGTTACAGATGTGAACAATGAGAGTGCAAAAAAAATTCTGAACTTCTAGGACTCTCACCGTCCAAGAAATGCAAGGTTCTGTGCCCATGGGTACAGAACCTTGCGTTTTTGGGAGGCTTTACGAGTTGGTTCCCTGAGATCCTGCTCGTGCATCACGACCCCTTTATCATCAGAGCTAATCACCAGAATCGGTCCAGAAGTTGCGTCCTGTTCCGGGTTGTATTGCCGCGTTTCATAAAATGCGTCAAAGTCTTGGGCTGCTCGCTGTGTCAGCTCTTCTACCTGGCGTTTGGGAACATGGCCGCCGGTGGTTTTGTCGATGGTCTCCAAGGTCTCGTCAAAAGAACTCTTTGCGGCATTTTCTGCTACACGACGGCGAAGTTCAAGAGAATAACGCTCAGGGGGAAAATTGAGCTCAGCATCCACTGGATGCAGACTTT
>PIVS01001099.1 GCA_003353855.1 Desulfobacteraceae bacterium | reverse complement strand
CCTTGCCGCTGACAACTGCCGCTCGGTCTTAAGCCGCTCCTTTAAATCCACAAAAATAGACACCGATGCCAGTTCTTTTCCGTTTTCATCATACATAATGCTGGCAGACAGGTTCCCTTCCACCCGTTCACCATTCTCCCTGGTAAAGGTAAGAGGATAGGAATTGAGTTTTCCTTTTCCGCCATATCCTTCATCCTTCATCATGTCCAGAATTGTTTTGGAGACCTCTTTGGAATAGACTTGCTGGATACTCATTTTTCCTACCACCTCGGCTGCCGAGTATCCAAACACGTCTTCAGCCACCTGGTTCCACAGCTTGATCCCCCCCCGCATGTCCATGGCCATGATAGCGTTGGGTGAGCAGGAAATGATCTTGTCCAGGAAATCATGGGCCTCCCGGATCTGGTTCTCAATAAGCTTTCTCTGGGTCTGGTCCACCACAATGCCTTCATACCCAAGGATATCCCCATTGGTGTCATACCGGACATTACTGGTTAAAAGAATATGGAGAATGTGCCCGTCCCGCCTTCTCCACCGAACCTCGTAATCCACGACCTGGCCAGTTTTTTCTATATTCTTTCTGTATTCACGCCTGTCTTCGGGTTTCAGATATAGATCCGTGGCAAGATCCAGGGAAAGGAACTCATCCTTGGCCTGGTATCCCAGCATCTTTAAAAGCGCAGGATTCACATCCAGAAAGCGACCCTCTTTACTGCTGATAAACACCCCGCACCCCGCATGTTTAAAGAGGCG
>PIVS01001098.1 GCA_003353855.1 Desulfobacteraceae bacterium | reverse complement strand
AAATAAAATCAAATAAAATGGAATGGAATAAAATCAGTACGTTGCCACTGCTATGTGCGTTGTAAAATATTTGGCGCATCGCCAATCTCAATGTAATATATGATTTTTGCATTGGATGTATGATTTGTCAACATTGAATGAAATACATTTTAAAAGCATGCCATTTTTATGCAATTATTATAATTGAATGAATTGAATTGAATTGGAACAATATGAATGTGCTAGCTACAATATTTGAGATCGAGAATGAATATATATTTGCGATCCGATCCGATGCGATGCGATGCGATGCGATGCGATGCGATGCGATGCGATGCGATGCGATCCGATGCAATCACTATAATTATGTACACAATATAATAATATGTCAAACTACTGTCGATCCGATCCGAATTAAGCGAATTAAGCGGATATCCATTGCAAAATGCTTCAATTAATGGAATGGCAATGTCATAGCGATACAATTATAAAAGCCTGCCATTGAGGTTCCGACTTCATGCAAATAGCCAGCTAGCTCACAGTTTTAGTGACTCTTAAATCTTAACATTTAGAAATCAAGCATGCATGCTGTCTGGCGCCGGATTTTTCAAACGTTTCACACGTTCAACTATCACAACACAACTCACAATATCAATATAATAGAATGCCACATAACAAAAACGAATTTGTGTACACACATCACAACTTTTTCTATTGTTTGTATCTGTTTCTTACCGTTTCTAAATCGCACCACAGTTGGCGCATCCACCTGTAT